>CALDKP010000292.1 GCA_937898535.1 uncultured Sphingomonadales bacterium
CACAGGAAACAACGTCCATGAGCGCTGCAACAAGCTAATCTGGGAATTTTATCAATGACGGAGTCCGAAGTAGACCTTGCCAGCCTTTTGTGTTCACGGTTGTGCCATGACCTGCTTAGCCCGGTAGGTGCGATGAACAACGGCCTGGAGTTGCTGGCGGACGAGCATGACCCGGAAATGCGGCAACGGTGCATGGATTTGCTGGCTGAAAGCGCCAAGGCTGCGGCCGATAAGCTGAAGTTTTTCCGTCTCGCCTTTGGTGCTGCTGGGGGCTTTGGCTTGGACGTGGACCCTAAAGAAGCGCGGGGCGTTATTGAACCGCTGGTCACCGCAAGCGGTCGAACAGTGTTGGAATGGGCTGTTCCTGCGCACATGATGCCAAAGCGGGCGGTCAAAATCCTGTTGAACCTCGTGCTGTTGGCGAACGAAGCACTGGTGCGTGGCGGCACTTTATTCGTGGGTGCCGAAACTGGATTGAACGAACAGGAAATTGTCATTCGGGCGAGTGGTCCCAAAATCGTGATGGATTCCGCTGTTCGTGAGGCGCTGACCGGGAAGCTTGATGCCTCGATGGTGGATTCCCGCACTGCTGCGGCCTGGATGGCGCACACGCTTGCGCTGCAGGGCGGCGGGATGGTCCAGATCGCGGAGCCGGATGCCGAACATCTCGTCATCGGCGCACTTGTTCGCACGTCGCAAGTCTAGCACTCTCAACGTCTTTTTAACCATCTGATGTCACATGTCGTGTCCGTTAAAACGGATCGGCAGATATGGACGATTTGATAGAAGACTTTATCGCGGAGACGCGCGAAACGCTTGAGGCACTGACCAGCCAGTTGGTAGAGTGGGAGCGTCGCCCAAACGATCGTGCTTTGCTCGATAGCGTATTTCGCTTTGTGCACACCGTAAAAGGAAGCTGCGGCTTCCTGTCACTCCCAAGGTTACTCCGCCTGAGCCACGCTGCCGAGGACGTGCTGAGCGCCGCACGTGATGGCGAGGTCGACGTGTCGGCAGGTCTGGTAACCGCGGTGCTCGCCGTTATCGACCGTGTCGCTATTCTAACTGAGGCACTTGAGTCTGGTGTATCTGTCTATGATGATGATGACATCTTGACGGGGGCCCTTCGCCAATATTTGCACGACAAACCCGCGGACCTGGTTACTGGCCCCGTTGGTGAAGCCGGTGACGCACTGGCACATGAAGACAGCCCGTTACGCGGCAAAGCGCGAACTGTGCGCGTATCGCTTAACTTGCTCGACAATTTGATGAGCGGCGTTTCGGACATGGTGCTCGCCCGAAACGAAGTGTCGCGTCAGCTTCGGAAGGTTAGCTCGAACGCCGATCTCGATTTGTCATTTGCGCGCTTGTCTTCTTCTGTGGCCGAACTGCGCGATGCCGTTGGCATGATGCGTATGCAGCATATCGATAAATTGTTCTCGGCGCTTCCCAGGCTTGTTCGGGATATTGCAATTGAGCTTGGCAAAGAAATAGAATTGCGGATCGACGGAAGCGAAGTCGAAGTTGACCGCGAAATGGTAGAGGCATTGCGCGATCCCTTGACACATATTCTGCGCAATGCTGCGGACCACGGAATTGAAAGTGCCGATGAACGGCGCGCTGCTGGCAAAGACCCTGTAGGCCATATCCGTATCTCGGCCCGTCAGTCGGGCAACCAGATCATCATTGATATTGTCGATGATGGGCGCGGGATCAATGTCGACAAGTTGGGCATTCGCGCAATAGCCGCCAATGTGACGACGATTGGTGAATGGCAGACAATGTCACCGCGCGCGCGGCTGAACACCATTTTTACGCCCGGCCTTTCGACCGCGGATAGCGTTACGTCGATATCGGGGCGCGGTGTTGGCATGGACGTTGTTCGCAACAATTTGCAAGCCATCGGCGGCACGATTGAGTTGGAGAATTATGAAGGTCATGGCCTGAAAATAACGTTGCGTTTACCGCTCACGCTCTCAATCATCGCAGGGCTTTCGGTGCGTGCTGGTACGCAGATTTTCGGGATCGCGCGCAGTTCCGTGGTTGAGATGGTTTCAACATCCAACCCCAACGCTACATTCGAAGAGCTGGGCGGACGCAAAATCGTTCGTATTCGAAACAAGCGATATCCCTTCAAATCACTTGCAGAGATATTGGGCATCGCCCACGACGCACATACCGCCGGGGAGAGCCGCACGCTCATGGTAATGCGACCAGCGGTCGGAACCACATTCGTTTTGGAAGTGGCCGCCGTTATCGACAATGAGGAGCTGGTGGTAAAACCGGGCGCGCCATTGGTGATGGGCAACGGCCTGTTCGCTGGAACGTCGCTGCCCGACAATGGCCGACCTATGCTGTTGCTCGACGCGAGTGGGCTCGGCACCGCTATGGGGCTGTCTGCCACAGACAGGGACGATCACGAGATCAACATCCGCGCGGATGTCGAGAGCAAAAATAATGGACCATCTGCCCTGCTGTTCATTGCCACCGACGGCCGCAAACAAGGCATTCGTTTGTCAGCAATCGAGCGGATGGAAGATATCGAGGTTACCCAAATCCAGTATGTTGGCGGAAGAACACGGGTCTCGGCCGATGGCGGCTTGTATGATTTATGGGAATATAAATCGGCACCCGACGATGGTTTGGTGAAAGTGTTGAAGCTGAGCGATGGCGACAGCGCTTGTTATCTTGCCGTCAGCGACGTCATCGACATCTTTAGCATCGCAGGCGATATTGTGCCCAGTGCACAGCCTGAACAGCATGAAGGCGTCGTCTATGCCTTTGGCGAGCCAGTCGAACTGCGCAACATGTTCGGGTTCTTCGAAACATATGATCGCACGCGCCGAAATCGCGGATCTGACGCATTGTGCTTCATTGATTGCCCAGATGATTCCCACTGGGAACGGACGATATTGGCGCCGTTGTTAACAGCATCGGGATATAAGGTGAGTTTTGATGAACATGATCAATCGCGCGCCGCCATCATATTGCAGCGTGATGTTGCCAAGGCGCGCGAACGGGCGACAGACCCTAGAGCGATACACCTGCGCGATTCCAACCACAGCCTGAACGCGCCGATCGCCAGCATCTACCGTTACGACGGGGTGGGGTTGATATCCGCTATCGAAGAGAAACTGGCAGGATGCGCATGACCAATATGTTATATTTGATGGCTGACTTAGCAGGATCGCGGGTTGCGATTGAGAGCAGCCAAGTGGAATCTATCGTCCATTTACCGGACGTCGTGCCGGTGCCGATGTGTGATCCGTCCATCGCAGGAATTTTTGCGCTGAGAAGCCGTGTCCTGACGCTGATCGACACCCAGTTCCACATTACCGGCGTTCAGAAAGCCGCCCACAAAGGCACTTTGGCAGTCGTCACGGAAATCGCGGGGCATCAATACGGACTGCTCGTCGACAAGGTCCATGACGTCGTTTCAATTGCCATCGCGCAGGCAGAATCAAACATCCTGCCACCGGCCGCGTGGAACCGTTACGTGGATCAGGTCGCAACGCATGAAGGCGAACTGGTGATGATATTGAACACGGAGGCGTTGGTTTCGGGGCAACCGGCTCTGGCTACTTAAATTCAACACGCTCGCTGCACAAATTAACGTGTCGATAAGAACGCTGCGATATTGTCGCCATTCTGGTTGTAATAGGGTGGGTAGGTCGCATGAAATCTTGTTTGATTGTCGACGATAGCAAGGTCATTCGTAAGGTGGCCCGTCATATTCTCGAAACGATGCAGTTCGAAGTTGCTGAGGCGGCCGATGGTAAAGAAGCGCTGGACCATGTCGCGCAGGCGACGCCCGACGTAATTCTGCTCGATTGGAATATGCCGATCATGAGCGGGATGGATTTTTTGCGGGCCTACCGATCGACGAATGAAGCTCCATCAGCCAAGGTGATATTCTGTACAACAGAAAATGGCATTGGGCATATTCAAGCGGCTATAGACGCCGGTGCCGACGAATATGTCATGAAACCGTTTGATCGCGAAACGCTTGAGTCGAAGCTGCAAATTGTCGGCTGTATTTGACGCGTTAGAATGCGCAGCAGATCGGCAAAATTAATTGGCAGTTGGCCAAAAACGGCGGCAACCCCAATTCGTGTTATGCTCGTCGATGATAGCGTTGTCGCTCGTTCGATTTTTGCACGCGTGCTGGGCAATTGCGACGGCATAGAAATCATTTGTGAAGCTTCGGACAGCGACGCTGCCGTTGCATGCCTCGACGAAAATGACGTCGACATCATATTGCTGGATATAGAAATGCCCAAGCGCTCGGGATTGGACGCGCTTCCCGATATTCTCGCAAAGGGGAATGGTGCAAGGGTACTGGTCGTATCGGCATTCGCTGAAGAAAACGGCCCTGCCGCGGTTCAGGCGCTTTCGCTTGGCGCATGCGACACTTTGGCAAAGCCAGGCCGCGCAGGTTTTTCGGGACGTTTCTCAGAAATTTTGATCGACAAAGTATTGCGATTGGGCCGGTCGGCGCAGGAGCGGTCCGACAGGAGATATGTGGCCAGGCCTCTTCCGGATTATAGAACATTATCGAAACCACGCTGTATTGCGATTGGATCGTCGACGGGCGGCATTCCGGTAATCCACCACATATTGCGGAATTTGGATGACTCTCTCGACTGTCCTATTTTTATTACGCAGCATCTGCCCGCAGCATTCATGACCTTTTTTGCAGGGCAACTCGCTGGTCTTACAAAACGAACTGTGAAGGTCGCTGAAGCCGGGGAGCGGGTGAAGCACAATCACATTTACCTCGCACCGGGGCACGCCCATCTGGTGTGCCACAGGGACGGCAACGATGTCATCATCGGTCATCAATCGCGCTATAGCGCAAGCCGATATTGCCCGTCGGTCGATGCCATGCTTGTGTCGGTGGCGCGGGCCTATGGACGCGATGGATTGGCGCTTGTTTTCAGCGGCATGGGTAATGATGGGCTTGTCGGCGCGCGCGCCTTTAACGCATGGGCAGCGCCCGTTTTCGTTCAAGATATGCAAAGTTCGGTCGTCTGGGGCATGCCGGGTGCAATCGTGAAGGAAGGCTTGGCCGCAGCGATTATGACGCCAACCCAAATGACCGACATGCTTTCACGGATTGCGACGTCATCATGAGCATTGCTGAAGCCAGAGCGTACAGAACGCTATCAGCGGCGCTGGAAAAACATACCGGGCAAACGGTTCCGGCAAACCGGCATTGGCGAATCGATATGGCTTTGAAGCCATTGATGCGGCGCAACTCTGTGCCCGACCTACAAACGCTGGCTGCGTTAATCGAGATGGATGCGGACCCCAAATTGACGCGCGCGTGCGTGGAGGCAATGGTGAATAACGAAACTTCTTTTTTCCGCGATCAACCCAACTTTGCCCTGCTCGCTGGGCCCGTGCTCGACCACATTCGCGAATTACGTGCGGACGCGAAAAGGCTGCGTATCTGGTCTGCTGCCTGCTCGACGGGTCAGGAGGCCTATTCTCTCGCGATTACAATATTGGAAAACGCCGAAAAATGGCGGGGTTGGACAATTCAAATATTGGGTACAGATGTTTCTGCCGCGGCCTTGGCACAGGCGCGAGAAGGGCGGTATTCTCAGTTTGAGATTCAACGTGGCCTTTCCGTGACGCACATGCTCCGACATTTTGAGCAACAGGGCGAAGAATGGGTGGCAAAAGATGCATTGCGTAAAATGGTGACGTTTACGGAGCATAATATGCTGACGCCTGTGCGCCATTTCGGCCGCTTTGACGTTATTTTATGCCGAAACGTGCTGATGTATCTTAGCGACGATAAGCGCACACATGTTTTGGAAGCGATTGCGCCATCCATGGAAGAGGAGGGGCTCTTAATGCTCGGTGCCGCTGAAACCGTCATTGGGCAAACCCAAAAGTTTCGCGCCAGCAAAGCGTTTCGCGGTTTTTACGAGTTAACGCCGGGCCAGCAAGGCACGTAACCAGCAAAAGTTTCCCGCACCGGCTGATATTGCGTGCAACGGTCGACTTACCTATGGTCGCCTTATGACCATGATCTGGAACCCATCACCCAATTTTGGCGAGCGCAGCTTGCCGATCACGATGCTTGTTTTACACTATACCGGCATGCAGTCGGGTGCAGCAGCCATTGACTGGCTTGCGAACCCTGCTTCCAAAGTGTCGGCGCATTATGTCGTCGATGAAGACGGCCAGCTTGTCCACATGGTGCGTGAGGAACAAAGGGCGCAGCATGCCGGGCTTTCCTATTGGCGCGGTGTGACGGACTGCAACAGCGCCAGCATTGGCATTGAGATCGTCAATCCCGGGCATGAATTTGGTTACCGCCCGTTTCCCGAAGCGCAAATGGACACCGTTACGCGATTGGTCGCCGGAATTGTCCGCACATACGGAATTGATCCGCGAAACGTCGTCGGCCACAGCGACGTCGCACCAACACGCAAAGAAGATCCCGGTGAATACTTCGACTGGGAACGTTTGGCAAAGCTTGGGCTTGCTGTCCCACGTCCACGGGAAAAGCTGGTCGATCCAGGTTGGCCCGACGCCGCGTTTCTTTTGGCGTTAGAACGTTATGGTTATAGCATATCAGATGGACGGGCGGCCACTGTCGCATTCCAGCGTCGTTTTCGTCCCGAAAATATTGAAGGCGTGATCGACGGAGAATGCCGGGCGATATTGCTGAGCTTGCTCTTGGAGTATGAGGGCGGACCTGCTATCTAAGCCGTGCCAGAGGGTTGGGCGACCGCCGCTTAGTGGGTAACTGCTATGGGGAGGAAAGTCCGGGCTCCAGCGAGGAACGGTGCCGGATAACGTCCGGCGGAAGCAATTTTAGGGAAAGTGCCACAGAAAACAGTCCACCGCATTTCGATGCGGCTAGGTCGAAACGGTGCGGTAAGAGCGCACCGCGCTTTTGGTAACAAAAGCGGCAAGGCAAACCCCACCGGGAGCAAAACCGAATAGGGGCGGCACATGGCATCCTCCTGCCAGTCGCCCGGGTTGGTTGCATGAGTGCCGCAGCAATGCGTCGCCTAGATGAATGGTCGCACATCCGCTTATGCTTTGGCTACAGCGGAGGACAGAACCCGGCTTACAGACCCTCTGGCTTTTTATCCCATGCTCAAAAAGCAACGCCCAGAATGGCGAGGACGCGGCGAACAAGGTGAGGGCGCTGATGCCTGCAAATAGGCCACGAACATCCGCAATATGATATGCACAGCCCCTCCGTTTACGCGAACGTCAACATTTACATGACCGCGTCATTATGGTTTGTTCTGCTGGGGAACGCATTTCCAAGAGGGATAAGTCAATGTCGATTGTTGATCGCGCGAAGAATATCGTTTTGAAACCCGCGGATGAATGGAACGTCATTGCTGATGAGCCAGCAACAGTCCGCCGTTTGTTCACCGGATATGCGATGATCTTGGCAGCTATTCCTTTGGCAGCCGACATAATATTTACAGGCGCGCTGGGCATAAATGTCGCTAGCTTTGGCGGTGTGGGCGGCGGCGCTCTGGAAATGGGCTTTGGCACCATCGCGGCCATGGCGGTTGTGGGATATGTGTTTTCCCTCGCCACGCTTTTTGTGATGTCATTCCTCGTGAACTCGGTTTCGCCTAGCTTTAACGGCAAGTCCGACATGGTTCAGTCCACAAAGTTGATGACATATGCATCGACCCCAACTTGGGTTGTGGGCTTGGCTGGCTGGATCCCTATCTTGGGCAGCCTTCTTTCGTTCGCGGCAATCGCTTATGTGGTCTACCTGATCTATCTGGGGCTGCAGCCTGTGCTGGGTGTGCCTCAGGAAAAGGTCGCGGGGTTCACCGTAGTCATCGTGCTCATTTATGTCGTTATGGCTGTCATTGTTTCCGGCATTCTGATCGGCATCGCCTTACCGACTTTGTCCGGCGGCGGGATGATGGGCGGCGCTTTGTCCGGCGCATAATTTGCGTATAGGCCACTAGCAAAATGCGCGTGCCGTCGCTAAGTCGGCGGCATGGCGCGTACCACTCGACGAAATGACTGGGGATTTCCCCGCTGGCGCGGCTACGGCAGCAGCAGCGAAGCGCAACAGGTGCATCTGTGCGATCGCCACGGTTGCAGCAAAGCGGGGAACTGCCCCGCACCGAAATCACCCAACAGTCCGGACCGTTGGATGTTCTGTGAGGAACATGCCGGCGAGTATAATCGTGGTTGGGACTATTTCGAAGGTCTAACCAAGGAAGAAGCCGACGAACGCGAGGCCAATGAGCGTCGCGATTCATCAGGCTACAAGGAATCCGCGCATTATGGCTGGGCTGGGTCCGGCGATGGCAGCCGAAGCCGTGATGAAATGCATGCGCTTGATATTCTGGGCCTTGAAAGCGACTCCACTTTTGATGACGCCAAAAAGGCCTGGCGCAAAATCGCCAAGGAAACGCACCCGGATGTAAACCCCGGCAACGCCGACGCCGCGAAAGCTTTTCAGGCGGGGCAGGCGGCTTACGATGTTCTGCGCGTTGCCGAAGAACGTCGCGCATGGCATGGTTAATCACCTTGCGCTGACAAAATTGTAAGCGCACAGGGCGCGCGTGATTCGAACGTTTTCGCCTTTCCGTAACTTAGCTGCAGCGGTCATTCTGCTGGCGCTGGCTTTGCGTGTCATGATTCCGTCCGGTTTTATGCCGTCCTCGGAGCGTGGCTTTGCGCTGACCATCTGTACTGGAATGGACACCCAGACCGTTTGGATGGACAAGTCGGGTAAGCTGTACAAGGAAGACCCATCAAAAGGTAAATCGGTTGAGCATCAGCCTTGTGCCTTTGCGGGAACAGCGATGGTGGCGGATTTTCTGTCCGCCGGTTCCTGCGTCGCGCTAGCACCTGTTGCGCTTGCCATTCCTGTTTTTGCCAAACACGAAATATCGGTTGGCGCTGGCCTCGCTGCGCCGCCGCCGCCTGCGATTGGGCCGCCTTCTTACGTCTAAACTACAGGGCTGCTTTGCGGCCTATCTCTTGTTTAGATTTAGGAAAATATCATGAAATTTTTGTCCATTTTGCGCGCTTCTGCTGCGTGCACCTTCATTGCCATCATTACCCCCGCCGCCGCTGAAGAGGCTGCTGACACCACGATTATTGTCACCGGCCGTGCAGCCGCTGACGAAGCCGAAATATCGGCAAACAAAACCGCAGGCGGCACTGATGTCGTGAGCCACGAAGATTATGCAGATAAGACTATTGTGTCTTTGCGTGATACCTTGGCCTTTTCGCCAGGCGTGTATACCCAGCCGCGTTTTGGGCAGGAGGTCCGCATTTCCATTCGCGGGTCGGGTCTTTCGCGCGGGTTTCACATGCGCGGACTGACGTTGTTGCAGGATGGCATCCCCATCAATCTGGCCGACGACAATGGCGACTTTCAAGAACTTGAGCCCATATTTTTCGACCATTTAGAGGTGTATCGCGGCGCGAACGCGTTGAGGTTCGGTTCCGGCACATTGGGCGGCGCAATCAATGGTGTTACGCCCACAGGCGACAATGCGGCGGGTCTTTACCTTCGCGGTGATGTCGGCAGCTCTGATTTTTATCGCGGCTTGGCGTCTTACGGAGTGGGCGACGGCGATGCCAATGCTTGGGCAGCGATCAGCGCCGATAGCCACAAGGGGGATCGCCAACACTCCCGGCGGAACTCATTGCGTTTTAACGGTAATGTTGGGCTTAGGATTTCGGACGTTGTGTCGACGCGATTGTACGTAAGCGCGACGACACTTAATCAGGAACTACCTGGTGCCTTGACCCGCGCGATTGCCTTGACTGCACCGCGAACCGGCAATTTTGTCGGGGATCAGGCGCGCGATATCAATTCGATCCGTATTCAGAACCGGACCCGTTTTGACTGGGGCAACAGCCAATTGGATGTTGGCGCGTTCTTGAACGCCAAAGAATTATATCACCCAATTTACCAGGTTATTGATCAGGCATCGACAGATCGCGGCGTGTTCGCCCGTTATGATCGCGAGGGAGACAACTGGAGCGTTACTGTCGGCGGAGAGTCCCGGTGGGGAGCAATTGTCTCAAAGCGCTTTATCAATGTGAACGGCAAGCGTGGAGCGCTTACCTTCGATGCCGACCAGACCGCGCGCACCTCGAACATATATGGCGAAGTACGCGCAACGCCGGTTCCTAGCTTCACGGTCATAGCTGGCGGAATATATGCCGATGGTTTCCGAAAGCAGGTTCAAATCGTTCCGTCTGCCGCAACGGGCGCAGCGTCGTTCGACGCTTTCTCGCCCAAATTTGGCGTCCTTTGGGAACCGTCCGGAGACGTCCAAATTTTTGCGAATTTTAGCAAATCCACAGAATTCCCGACCTTCGTTGAGCTCGCACAAATTGCGGCGTTCGTTCCTGTAAAGGAACAAACAGCATGGACAGCGGAAATCGGGACGCGCGGAAAAATGGGATGGGCGAGCTGGGATGTTGCCCTGTATCGCGCCAACATAAAACGCGAAATGCTGCAATTTACGGTAGGGCGGGACATTCCAGCCACAACGTTCAACGCCGATAAAACCCGGCATCAGGGCGTCGAAGCCGCGTTTAGCGCAGCGCCGACCGATTGGTTGCGCTTCCGCCAAATCTGGCAATATTCCGACTTCCGCTTTGTCGCGGATGCCCAATATGGCAACAACCGGCTGCCTGTGGTGCCAAAGCATGTCCTGCGGTCGGAACTTCGACTTGGGAGCGATGATTTGCATATTGCCCCCGATGTTGAATGGGTGCCGCAGGGTGCATGGGCAGACTATCGGAACACGACGCGCACGACGGGCTATACCCTGTTAGGCTTATCTGCCGGCGCGCGCGTTATGGCCGGGGGCGCTCTCTTTATTGATGCGCGGAACCTGACCGGAGAGAAAGCCATCGGCGACGTGTCTGCCCCCATCGTTGCCTCCGCAGCATCCGCCATTTACTACCCGGTTGAACGCCGTGCCATTTACGGCGGCGTCCGTGCGCGGTTTTAGGAGACCAGAAATGGAAAAGACGTCTTTCTACCGCACGATCTGGCGTTGGCATTTCTATGCCTCGTTCTTCGTCATGCCACTGATACTCGTGCTTGCGACAACAGGCGCAATCTATCTGTTCAAGCCGCAATTGGACCGCTGGGAAGAACGTGCATTTACCAGCCTACCGACTGTAAAGGCGGTGTCACCCAATGTGCAGTTGGCCGCCGTAATGGCGGCCAATCCAGGTGCGCAATTCCAAAGCTATCGCTTGCCCGAACATGCAGGCGATGCCGCCATGATACATATTGGCCTGGCCGACGGCCAATCCATGCGCGACGTCTATGTTTCGCCGCACGGCAAAGTGTTGGGCAGCATCGATCCGGAAAGCCGGATATCCGCCACCGTGTCGCGTATACATGGTTCGCTGTTGATCGGCAAAATGGGCGATTGGATTGTTGAGCTGGCGGCGTGCTGGGCGATCGTGATGATACTGACCGGTTTGTATATGTGGTGGCCGCGCGGGCAGCGCTTGGCCGGTGTCGTATGGCCCCGGTTGGGGAAGGGCAATCGCGTGTTTCTGCGTGACCTACATGCGGTCACTGGTTTCTGGGTTTCAGGGCTGGCGCTTGTTTTGTTGACCACTGGATTGCCTTGGGCGAGCGTCTGGGGTGATGCTTTCCGAATTGCACGGGCTGAATTAGGCCTCGTTCAGGGCACGCAAGATTGGAAAACGGGCAGTGCCGCACCCCATGCCGAACATGACCATGATGCAATGATGAAAATGCCGGCTGCCGAGATTCCAGTGGTCGGTTTGGCAGACATAGTGGCCAAGGCGAAGGCGGAAAGGCTGGCACATCCGGTATTGGTGAAACCGCCGGGTGCGCCTGAGCGTTTCGGCCCTCCTACGCCGATGGCTTGGAAGGTTAAATCGGAGGCACAGAACCGGCCATTGAACCGCGAGGTCATATTTGATGCCGCAACGGGCAATGAGCTGTTTCGGAAAGGCTTTGCCGACAAACATGTCATTGATCGTGCCGTCAATTATGGAATTGCTTGGCATGAGGGCCAGCTTTTTGGCTGGATTAATCAGCTTGTTGGAGTGCTTACAGCAGTTGCACTGAACGTCTTGGTAATATCAGGCTTTCTGATGTGGCGACGGCGCAAGCCGGATGATGCGCTCGGCGCACCGCCCGTTGCTGCGGTGCCACCGAAAATGCGCGGGGTTGTGATGATCATCGGTGTCATGGCGTTGCTATTGCCATTGCTTGGCGCATCGCTAATCGGGCTGTGGTTGTTCGACCGGCTGCTGCTGCCCCGCTTGCCTGCACTTGCGATGTGGCTTGGGGTACGTCGGGCTCAGCCTGCGTAACGCGCTGCCGTTTCGCGGATAAGTGAAATCATATTGGGAATGCCCTGTGTCCGGTTCGAACTTAACTGATTTTTGAGGTCGAACGGCGCAAGGGCGTTCTCAATATCTGTCTTTAGAATATCGGCCGCATTTTTATTCTCGACCGTTTTAAGGACCAACGCGATGATGCCTTTGGTGATCGCGGCGTTGCTGTCGGCCAAAAAGGTCAGCGTGCCATCTGCGGTCACGGGATAAACCCATACGCTTGCTGAACATCCCCGAACCAGCGTCGCGTCGGTTTTTAACGCGGCGGGCATTTCGGGCAATTCGCGGCCGAGGTCGATAAGTAACCGATAGCGGTCATCGGCCTCAAGAAATTCATATTCTTCTGTAATGTCGGCAAATGTTGTCATGCACTGCGCATATGGCCGCGGTGCTTAGATATCAATCCCTGCCGCGATCGCTTCAAGCCTTTTCACGCGCTCTTTCAAATCGGCGACCTCAATACGCGACGTGGCCGAGGGCACAGGTGCATCATTGCCGTGCCGCATGGTTTCAAGTTCGGCATGCTTCAACGCGATCCAGTCGCGCCAGCCACGCAGGCTTAATGACGACACGATGCCGACACACAGCACCGCAAAGGCGCCGATGATGATGTAGAAGTTGGGATCCTGTTGCATGGTCCTTCCTTTCCGTCCGCGCGCCGTTACCGGCTGCGCAGTTCCTCAATCTGACGGTTGATATCACTCGCGCTATTATTGTCGGTCGCGATGCGCTCCAAAACCTGAATGCGTTCCTTCAAGGCACGAATTTCGTCCTGCATCTGTTGCGTATCCGCATTGTTCAAAAGACGGTGGGTTTTGGTGCCCATAAAGTCTTGATCCTCAACGATCCCATGCTTTGCCTTTTGCTTCGTCTGGATAATCCTGCCGATCGTGATGATGGCAATGATTGCGACGACCATTTGAAACGGATCCATTAATTCCTCCTCAATTCGATGGCCCGCGAAGGGCCTCTATTTCAGATGTTAACCTGTGGCTGTCATCGACAACGATTTTTTCCACATTGGCGAGCCGGTCCTTTATCGATCCAAGTTCGGCGCGCAGCTGCGCGTTTTCCTGACTCAACAATTTTACGCGTTCGACGGCCTCTTGATCGGTCCTGGGGTATAATTTCTGGCCCCACGCACCATCAAGCGGATATCCATTTTTTATCCGCATCCAGGTCGTGACCACCCAGCCGACAACGCCCACAACAGTGATAAGAGTGATCGGCATTGCAAGTTGCATCAAGCCTTCAACTAAAGTCGGATCCATCCTTTTTCTCCAATGCTCCTCAGCGTAGTTTTTCGATTTCTTCGGAAAGACGCCCGGCCTTATCGGTGACGACCCGCTCTAAGACAGCGACCCGTTCTTCCAGATGACCTATCTTTCCATTCAGCGTTTCATTTTCATTGCTGAGCAGCATTATTTTGCGGTCGGCATCAGCGTCAATGCGCGCTGATTTTCCACCCCATTCATCTTCCAATGGATAGCCATGTTTGGCGCGGATCCAGTTGCCTATGAGCCAACCGACTGTCATCACTACCACAATCGCAATGACGAAATTGGGGCCTGCAAAGCTCATTTGAATTCCTTCCACGGCAGACGGCGTGTGACGGGCCGGATGGGGCTGTCGCGGAAATCAACGCTCCAGTTTCGGCGATCCGCCTTGCGTTTCTTCTGAGCGAAGTGGCGATATGCAAACCACGCAATCAGCCCGAGAATGATGAGCGTGAACATGAAATATTCCCTCCGTTATGGCGACGTTTATCGAAGGCTCTCGATTTCGTCCGCCAGCTGCTTGTTGTTGCTGACATAATAGGTTTCCATTTCAGCCAACCGGTGGTCGATTTCCCGGAAACGTGAACGAATGTCGCGCGTTGTGCGGGCAGGTGACTGACGCACGCCCTGCCAGAATTTCTGGTCTTGCCGATCGTCGGTATACAGATGCACTGGCTTCTGGTTGGCCATCCAAGCTGTAATGACGTAGGCAATTAGCGTCCAGGGAAAGCCGCCCATCAAGGTGAGCATCACCGCGCCAAGCCGGACCCAAAGAACATCAACGCCGGTATAGTCGGCAATCCCGGCGCAAACGCCTTTCCATTTCGCATTCATCTTATCGAGATAGAATTTGGTATGTGTACCAGCCATTTTAGCGGTTCCTTTCCAGCCTGCGGACATTTTCGGGGTCGAAATCTTTTGTTTCATGATCGATGCGACGTGGCTGCCACTCAGGATTTTCCTGTGCGACCAGACGCTCGACGGTATCGAGACGGTCTTCGAGGCGACGGGCCAGTTCGTTCATGTCGCCCAGCATCCGCTCGTCATCATTGGTTAGCGTTGCCGCGGTTTTCCAGCGGGTGACATAATGCAGGATGAGCCACGGCAAACCAATGAACAGCATGCCAACGACGAGAACGGGGATGAGAGTATCTTCCATCGGATCAACCTTCCTTCTGTGCGTCTTGTTTCATGGCTTTTTTCATCGCTTCCAGCTCGGCATCGACAACGTCGAAGGACTCAAGCGCTGCGATTTCGTCGCCCAAGCTGCGTGGGGCATCTGAACCGATGGACAGCGAGTCCGCATATCCCTGCGCTTCGTCCACGCGGCGTTCGAGCACGTCAAAGCGTGAGAAAGCCTCGCGAACCTTGTCGCCATTATACATCGTGCGCAGCTTGACCTGATTCTCGGCGCTTTCAAGACGCGTCATCAACGCGTTCTGGCGGCTACGGGCGTCGGCGAGCTTTTTCTGCAGCTTGTGAATGTCCTGCTCCGAAGCTTTCAGCGCGTCGTTGAGAACATCGACTTCCGCCGTCAGCTGGTCCTTCATATCGGTCGCCTTGCGCTTTTCGACCAAGGCAGCCTTGGCAAGGTCTTCGCGATCTTTTGACAGCGCAAGATGGGCCTTGTCGGTCCAGTCAGCTTCAAGCGTGTTTAGCTTGTCGATGTGCCGGCGCAGTTCTTTCTGGTCCGCGATCGTCCGGGCTGCGGAAGCGCGGACTTCAACCAACGTTTCTTCCATCTCCAGGATGATCATGCGGATCAGATCGGAAGAGCACAC
>CALDKP010000293.1 GCA_937898535.1 uncultured Sphingomonadales bacterium
CTGTCTACCAACACGCCGCCCGTTGCAAAATCTGGTCCCTTGACGATTTCCATCAGCTGCTCGTGACGTGCCTGTGGCTCATCAATAAGCAGCATGGCCGCATCGATAATCTCGGCCGCATTATGCGACGGAATGCTGGTCGCCATACCAACGGCGATGCCGCTCGCGCCATTTGCCAGCAAATTGGGGAACAGACCGGGCATAACCTCGGGCTCTTCGTCTTCGCCATTGTAGGTTGGACGAAAATCTGTTGCGTTCTCATCAAGCCCGTTCATGAGCTCAATCGCTGTGCGCGTCAGACGCGCTTCGGTATATCGATACGCCGCCGCATTATCGCCGTCGATGTTGCCAAAGTTGCCTTGCCCGTCCACCAGCGGGTAACGCAGCGAAAAGGTCTGCGCGAGCCGGACCATTGCGTCATACACGGACTGGTCGCCGTGCGGGTGATATTTACCGATGACATCGCCGACAACACGGGCACATTTCTTATATCCGCTCGTTGGATCAAGCTTGAGCAAACGCATTGCCCATAACAAACGCCGGTGCACTGGTTTCAATCCATCGCGCAAATCCGGAAGCGAACGCGCGGTGATTGTTGACATCGCGTAGATCAGATAGCGTTCCGACAAAGCCGCATCAAACGGCGCATCGACAATCGCGTCAAATGGATCTTCTGCTGGAGCATCTACTATGTCAGACATATCTGCCCCGATAGCGAGCGAACCCGCCGTCGCAAAGCAAGGATTTCAGCAATCCACAGCTTAATGCGCTTAGCGCAATATGTTGCGTTGCAATAAAGACACATTTCAGGCGCAAAAGCATTAGCTGCGTGGGGTCTTTGAACGCCAAATATAGCAATCAGGCCGGGCATTTTTCGAGGCAGTATCTTTTTGACGCTTAGAACGATGCCATTTTTGACGCCTTGCGGCGCGCCTGCTAACGGGGCGACGACTCCCGATAGCAGCAGAAAGCGAACAATATGATCCCACGTTATTCCCGCCCCGACATGGTGAAGATCTGGGAGCCTGAAAACCGGTTTCGCATTTGGTTCGAAATTGAAGCACATGCCACCGATGCGCTGGCCGAACGCGGTGTTGTTCCCGCCTCTGCTGCGCAAGCGCTTTGGAAATGGTGGGACACCAATCCAGCTATCGATGTTGCGGCCATTGACGCGATTGAGGCCGTCACAAAGCATGATGTTATCGCGTTCCTGACATGGGTCGCAGAGCAAGTGGGCGATGAAGCCCGCTTCATGCATCAGGGGATGACATCATCCGATGTGCTCGACACCTGTCTTGCGGTTCAGCTCACGCAAGCAACCGATCTTTTGCTCGCGGACATGGATGCTTTGCTGGCCGCAATTAAAACGCGCGCGATGCAGCACAAATTTACGCCAACCATCGGCCGCAGCCACGGCATTCATGCGGAACCCGTCACATTTGGGATGAAGCTTGCACAAGCCTATGCGGAATTCGCGCGTGGCCGTGAACGCCTTGTTGCTGCCCGCGCTGAAATCGCGACTTGCGCCATTTCAGGCGCAGTCGGCACCTTTGCCAATATCGATCCGGGCGTTGAAGCGCATGTTGCGGCAAAGCTTGGCCTCGCGATTGAGCCCGTATCAACGCAGGTCATCCCGCGTGACCGCCACGCCATGTTCTTCGCCACGCTGGGCGTCGTCGCTTCCTGCGTCGAGCGGCTGGCCACGGAAATCCGCCACCTCCAGCGCACGGAAGTGCTGGAGGCGGAAGAGTTCTTCTCCGCCGGCCAGAAGGGCTCGTCGGCCATGCCGCACAAGCGCAACCCCGTGCTGACCGAGAACCTGACCGGCCTCGCCCGCCTCGTGCGCGGCATGGCCCTGCCCGCCATGGAGAACGTGGCGCTGTGGCACGAGCGCGACATTTCGCACTCCAGCGTGGAGCGCATGATCGGGCCGGACGCCACCGTGACGCTGGACTTCGCGCTGGCGCGCCTCACGGGCGTCATCGACAAGCTGA
>CALDKP010000294.1 GCA_937898535.1 uncultured Sphingomonadales bacterium
ATAATCCGTTTGCCGCTGTTCCCGCTGGGGTCTGTTTTATAGTCATCTGCTTTTTCGTGGATAACCAACGCACCACCATCGGCATCCAGCAGCCCGGTAGGTCCTGAAATCACAAAATCGGGTAATTTATATTCCAATGTTATTTTGCGGTCAGCGCCGGCCGTTACATTTGGCAAATCGCCATGATGCGCGCCCATCGGGTTATCCCGACCATGTTGTTTCATGTCGGGGTTCCAGTGTGGCCCCGCTGTCGTAAAATCGGGTCCTTCGCATTTGCCAACTGCATGAAGGTGCATGCCATAAGTCCCTCCGGCCGCTGCTTCGGCAGATAGGCTCAGGAACACGCCATCGCGACGCTGCGAGATCGTTGCAACGCCAGCCCAGCTGCCATCCGCCCGCGCGAGGTCAGCCGTAACGACCTCCGAAACTTCAGCCGACTTGGCTGGCATAAGCGTCGAACAGCTGGCTAGGACTGGGATGAGTAGAATAGGCAGAAATGCGCGCATATTATGCTCCTATGGAAAAACGGCTTGGGGCAACATAACATCAACCCTGCGGCACTCAATGTGTTTCACTTGGTCATTGCGCCCATGCTTCGGGCTTAATGCCCTGCGCAAAAAGAAGCGCGGTCAAATCATTATGACGCACCGCAAAATTGGCTGCGGCGGCGAGTTGCGGCCGGGGATGATACCCGACGCCAAGGCCGTTGGCCGATACGGCCTCTGCGATCATCGGCATGTCATTGGCACCGTCGCCTACCGCAAGCGCAGAGTTCAGGTCTAATCCAAGCGTTCCTGCCGCGGATTGAAGCACCTGCCGCTTTGTCGCCGCGTCGACAATATCCGCAGCGAGACGTCCCGTCAGACGCCCCTGTTCAATCTCAAGGACATTGGCATGCACCTCTGCAAAGCCGAGCATGGCCGCAACAGGACCTGTGAAACTGGTAAAGCCCCCCGATACCAGCACGGCATGTGCACCCCACGCAGCCATGGTGCGCACCAATGTCTCCGCCCCGGGCATCGGCCGGACGCGATCGTGCAGGCATTGTTCAATCATCTCCGCCTCAAGCCCGGCCAGCAACGCAACACGGGCCTTTAACGCTTCTGCAAAGTCCAACTCACCCGCCATGGCCCGCTCGGTAATTGCAGCAATTTCGGGTTTTATTCCGGCGAAGTCAGCCAGTTCATCGATACATTCGACCGTAATCATCGTGCTGTCCATGTCGGACACCAACAGCATTTTGAGCCGTTGCTCTTCATATTGGACGACGACATCGACGCGATCTTCGAGGATGGCAACCGCGGTACGCGCATGCGTTAAAGAGCCGTCGAAAAATATGTCCACGGCCCTGCCCTCCGCAAGCCAGTCCGTGGTCGCTGGAACGCAGCTATGTGCAGCCAATCGGTCGCAGGCTTCTGAAATTATGCCGCTTTCCAAAGAATCTGCTGCTATCAGGGTTAAGATGGGCATTTCGAATCCTAAAAAGATGGTCGCGCTTATTGCGGGTCCAACCGCAAGCGGCAAGACGGCATTAGCGCTGCAATTGGCGAAGTCGCGCAATGTCGTGATTATCAACGCCGATAGCGCGCAAGTTTATTCCGACCTGCCGATACTCAGCGCCCAACCAACCGAAAGCGAACAACGCAGCGCCCCGCACCGCTTATTCGGATATCTCGATGGCCAAACGCATTGTTCGGCGGCGCGCTGGGCCAATGATGCCAAAGACGCCATTTGCGAAGCGCATGATGCTGGCGCGTTGCCTGTACTGGTTGGTGGCAGTGGCCTATATATCCAAACATTACTCGACGGCATCGCACCCATACCCGAAATCGATCCGGAACTACGTGCCCGCATTCGGGCACTGCCAGTCGCACAAGCTTATGCGGCGCTTGAAAAGCTCGACCCGGCGGTAGCCGCGACCTTGGGACCCGCGGATATCATCCGTATTACCCGCGCGCTTGAGGTTATTGAGGGCACTGGGCGCAGCATAAGCGATTGGCGAAAAATCAAAACGGGCGGCATCGCGCAGGAAATCTCGCTACACCCGCTCCTCCTTTTGCCACCGCGTGAATGGCTATATCAACGGTGTGACGTTCGCTTCAAACAAATGATGCAAAGCGGCGCTATTCAGGAAGTTGAAGCCTTGCTGGCGCAGCAAATGCCGCATGATGCGCCAATCATGCGGGCCATCGGCGTTCCAGAGATCGCTGCGCTTCTCGACGGCACTATGTCAGAGGCAGAAGCCATCGAACGCGGCCAAATTGCGACCCGCCAATATGCAAAGCGGCAGTTTACGTGGTTTAGGAACCAAGCCCCCGCCGCATGGCCCCGCATCCTTGATGAAATAAATGATTCAAATAGAGGTTATTTTGAAACAATATTTCAATGATTATCGTTGACATGTCATTTTCTAATCTTTAGCTAGCCCGCTCTTGCCTACTCTGTTGCGCTGCAACATAGGGCAGTTTCATAATGAGTGAGGACTTTACAGTGCCCGAAAAATCCGGCGCAGAAATTTTGATCGATACCTTGATCGAACAGGGTGTGGACACCGTATTCGGGTATCCCGGCGGCGCAGTTCTGCCGATTTATGACGCGCTATTTCAGCATAAGAAAATCCGTCAC
>CALDKP010000295.1 GCA_937898535.1 uncultured Sphingomonadales bacterium
CGCTCATCCGGGTAGCCAGTCACCGCAAGCGCCTGCGCTATGCCCGGTTCAAGCGCCGCCAGTGCGTCGAGGGCGGCATGCAATTGTGCAGCAGGAATACCCATCAGCGTGCCCCTCCTAGCAAGGGCATGGGCGTAGCAGTGACCTTCATCCATAAATTTAAGCGATTCTGCCGCATGATTGGTGTCCTTGTTTAGCCCCGGCGAACGGTTGCCGCATATAATGCGATCGCCGCAGCGTTCGACACGTTCAGCGACTCCATTTGCTCACTGATTGGCAGCATCGCCAGCTGGTCACAATGCTCTTCAATGTTGCGACGCATGCCATCACCTTCAGCGCCCAGAACAAGCGCGTTGCGGCCCGGCGTCAACGCTTCGTCCAACGTCACGCTGGCATGGCCCGACAGACCGATTCGCCAATATCCAGCCTCAGCAATTTCTTCCAATGCACGCGCCAGATTAACAACCCGGACCCATGGCGTGATTTCAAGCCCACCCGAAGCCGCCTTGGCCAATGCTCCGGACTCTGGTGGCGCATGCCGGTCCTGCGTCACAACGGCGACTGCATTGAACGCGGCGGCCGTGCGGAATATCGCGCCGACATTGTGCGGATCGGTGACCTGATCGAGAATCAGCAACGGGCGGTTATCATCATTGTCGACCGCAAGTGCATCTGTCAGCCAGACGTCTTCCAATGGCGCAACTTCAAGCACGAGGCCCTGATGCGGTGCATCTTTCGGTACAAAGCGCGCCAAATCATTGACCTCGGCATATTGGACCGTCAGCCCGTCGGGAATGACGATTTTGCCAATTTCTTCGCGGGTGCCCCACAGATTGATGAGTCGCCGATCGGGATTATCAAGCGCGGCATATACGGCGTGACGGCCGTAAAATTTGGGATTGCCGCTGGAAACTGCAGCGCCGCGGCGGCGCTGGCTCTTATGGGAAGACATTTGAAACACCTGTTGATGAAAAAGAAGACGATATAGGCCCCTTTCCCACTTGAGGCATTGACAGGCAAGGACCGTTTCGCCATTGGGCTGCTTCTTCGTCGGGACCGGCCCTTATGCTTTGGCATAATGCCCCGTCAAAGAAGTGGACAGGTGGCCGAGTGGTTAAAGGCAGCAGACTGTAAATCTGCCCGGTTTTCCGTACGCTGGTTCGAATCCAGCCCTGTCCACCAATTTTCTCAATAAGCGATTGTTATACAGCGATTTTATCGCTGCGCTTGATTTTGACACCTCATTTGTGCCGAATATCTTGGTGGCCGCGTGCACTTATGCGGTTCCGCGCTTCAGCAGCTTAACCGGGACGGGGGCGATGTTGGGGGCATCGCCCTTCAACACTGCAATAAGTGCCTCCACCAGCATTTCACCGGCCTGAACATAGTCCTGCTCAATCGTGGTGAGCGGCGGCTGCGCATAGGCGCCTGTTGCAATGCCATCGAAGCCGATGACGCGGACATCTGTGCCAACCGCGATATGGTGTTCATCGAGCGCGCGCATGGCCCCCAAAGCAATAAAGTCATTGGCGCAGAATAGGCCGTCAAAATCGACCTTGTCGCGGATCAGTCCATTTACCGCTGCATAACCTTGGTCTTCGCGCACCGCGTTTTCGGGAAGCGGCGGGCAGATGGGTGGCATGCCCTTTTGGGCCATTACCGCCCTGTAGGTTGTCAGGCGATCCTGAAATGGCGGCTGTTCACTGTTCGTCGGTCCGATGTAGGCAATTTTTTTGCATCCGCTGGACAGCAAATGTTCAATGGCAAGCCTTGCACCCTGCGCGTTGTCGCTTTTAATCGACAGGAGATCTTCTTTGCTTGCGCCCCAGCAGATCATCGGCGTGTTGTGCCGGGCATATTCGCCAAAAAACTGCCAGCCTTCGATATTCTGGCCGCTACCGATGACAATCAAGCCGTCTGCTTGTCGGCTGCCGGTGTAATTGGCGAAGAAGTTTGCCGGCGAATCCTGAAACGAAACGATGAGGTTGTAACCGCGCTCGGAAGCGGACGCCGCGATGCAGCCCAACAGCGACAGGTAAAATGGATTTATGTTCGCTTTGTTCTCACCGCGCCGGCACAGAATTACCAACGCGATCGAATAAGATTGCTGCGTGCGCAGGCGAAGGGCGTTGTGGTCGACCGAGTAATTAAGTTCGTTGGCGAGCGCGACAATGCGCGCCCGCGTGACTTCATTTACCTTCTTGTCACCGCGCAACGCCCGCGACACTGTTGGTTGTGACACCCCCAGCATCGCGGCGATTTGATGCGCAGTTATTCTGCCCTCTTTACCCATGCAGTGCCGTTAGCACTTGAGCATGCGCAAGTCACGCGGCGAGCGCGGACTCCGGCGTGACAAAATCAAGGCCAAGGCTTTCGGCAACGGCTTGGCTCGTCACCTTGCCGCGATGCACGTTCAAACCGGCGAGCAAGGCGCGACCCGTTTCCGTGCTGCTATCAAGCGCGGCGGTACCCTTGCTTGCCAGCGCCAGACCATAAGGCAATGTCGCGTTGTTGAGCGCAGCTGCGCTGGTTTGCGGAACGGCGCCGGGCATATTGGCCACGCAATAATGGATAATGCCATCAACGACATAGGTCGGCTCGGCATGGGTGGTTGCATGGCTTGTTTCAAAGCAACCGCCTTGGTCAATCGCGACATCGACCAGAACCGAACCGGGTTTCATATGCTTCAACATTTCGCGGGTGACCAGCTTGGGCGCGCTTGCGCCGGGGATAAGGACGGCGCCGATCACGGCGTCGGCGATGCTGATTTCATGGTCAATGGTTTCCAGCGTTGAATAGCGGGTACGCACCCGTCCGTTGAACAGCTCATCCAACTGGCGAAGGCGCGGGATCGAGCGGTCAACGATGGTGACTTCTGCGCCCAGGCCAACGGCCATACGCGCGGCATGGGTGCCGACAACGCCGCCGCCCAAAACGGTAACGCGACCAGCGGGCACACCGGGTACGCCACCAAGCAATATGCCTGCGCCGCCTTTGCTGCGACGCATCGCTTCGCCTGCTGCCTCAATGGCCAAGCGGCCAGCAACTTCGCTCATGGGTGCCAGCAGTGGCAGGGTGCCCTTGTCATCGGTCACGGTTTCGTAGGCAATTGCGGTGCAACCGCTGGCGATTAAGCCTTTGGCCTGTTCAGGATCTGGTGCGAGGTGGAGATAAGTGAAAAGCAACTGGCCGGGGCGTAGCTGGACCCACTCACTCGGCTGGGGTTCCTTGACCTTTACGATCATGTCGCAGCCAGCGAAGATTTCTGCGGCTGTCGCGGCGATTTCGGCACCCGCTGCGCGATAGGCATCGTCGCTTGCCATGATGCCAGCACCCGCGCCCGATTGCACCACAACCTGATGGCCGTGGGCGACATATTCACGAACCGCGCCGGGGGTTAAACCGACACGATATTCATGCACTTTGATTTCGCTGGGGACGCCGACACGCATAATCTCACTCCTGAAAAATTATCTGTATCGGAAATAGCATCTTCGATATGATGATACTGTGCAAAGATTCGACTATTTTCCTAAATAGACGCATAATATTGTCAAAATTATCTATATATTCGGAAAATTTATGCAGCTTGATCGAACGGACCGTAAATTATTGGGTGCGCTCGTGCAGAATGGACGGGCGACGCAAGCTGAGTTGGGCGAAGCCGCAGGCCTGTCGCCAAGCGCGGCTGCACGTCGGCAGAAGTCATTGGAAGATGAAGGGATCCTACGTGGCTACCGCGCGGACGTGAATCTGCGTAAGCTTGGGCTTGCTGCGACGGTGATGGTCACCATCACGCTGGATAG
>CALDKP010000296.1 GCA_937898535.1 uncultured Sphingomonadales bacterium
AGATCTACACAGGCGAAGACACTCTTTCCCTACACGACGCTCTTCCGATCTCATATGTGGCGGTCAACGTGTCGCCGATGGAAATGCCCATGCGGCTTGGCGATCGGTCAGGCTCGCCCACAATATAGCGCCAGCCGCCCATCGCTTCGCCAATGCCGCCAAAGCCTGCGCGGTCTGAATAGGGGCCCGTCTGGCCGTAGCCCGACATGCGTGCAATGATCAGGCCGGGATGTTCAGCCAAAAGCGCTTCTGGAGAAAAGCCCCATTTTTCCATCGTGCCGGGTTTGAAATTCTCGACCAAAATATCGGCTTTGCCAATCAATTGACGGACCAGCGCCTGCCCTTCTGGAATTCGCAGATTGGCTGAAACAGATTTCTTGTTTCGTGCGATGACTTCCCATTGCACCTTTTCTTCGCCTTGTCCCCACACGCGCATTGGGTCGCCCGCGCCCGGGGGCTCGACCTTGATAACTTCTGCACCCATATCACCGAGCAATTGTCCGCAAAACGGTCCAGCCAGTAACTGCCCGAGTTCAACTACACGCAACCCCTTAAGTGCACTCACTCGGCTGCCTCCAGCGTTGTCCAGACGGGCTGAACCGGCGCCTTCAACCCCGTTTCTGTCTCGCAATTGGCCCGCAGGGTTTCAATGCCAGGTCCGTAATTGAACAAGGGAAGCTCGCCACGCTCTTGCCGCAAACGGCTGCGCAACGTTTCGGTAGCATCGGCATCCACCACGCCATTTGCATTAGCAATTACGCCATAAGCTTTTGCACCTTCGACAGTGACAAGCCCTTGGACGATTTCTTTGCCAACCAAAGCGGGGTCGCGATCAAGTGCATCCCCCCAGCCGCCGCCGCCCCAGGTGATGAAGTGCAATTGGTCGCCCTCTTCGACGTGGACGTCCTCAACCTTGTTGCCGATAATCTGCGAAGTGCCGTCGGCTTTTTCGAGGATTTTGCGGGCGCGTTTGCCCGGTTCACCGCCATTGACGCCCCATGGTGGAACGAACCAGCGGTCATCATGGATCGAGATCGTGCCTGCTGCCAGAAAACGGTAGGTCATGTGGATACCGTTGCCGCCGCGATGCAGACCAGCGCCACCGCTGTCGGGTTCGGTTTCATAACGTTCGATCAGCAGCGGGAAATACCGTTCCAGAAATTCGTTGGGCACATTGGTAAAGCCGGGCCATAGCGAGTGGCCATCTGGCCCGTCACCCATTGGACGACCCGGAATGCCGCCAAAGCCGATCTGGAACAGTTGGAACCAGTCACCCTTTTTGTCATTACCTGAATAAAAGACATGGGGGCTTGAGGAAAAACCGGCCGCATTTAGGAATTCCGGTGTTTTTTGTCCCAAGAGACCACCTAAAATGTCGAAAATGCGGCCCAGCGCGTGGGTGCGACCCGAGAGCGCTGCTGGAAATTTCGGCTTGAGAAGTGAACCGTCCGGAATGCGGACATCGATCAAATCATAAAAGCCATCGTTGAACAAAATCTGCGGATCGAAGACCATGATCATGTAAATGCCAAAGAACATTTTGAACATGTTTTCGTTCAGCAAAAAGTTGATGGAAGCCTGACTTTGCGGGTCCGTACCGGCAAAATCGAGCACGACCTTTTCGCCTTCGCGCCACATGGTGCACTTAATTTTATACGGGCCAGCGCCCATACCGTCGTCGCAGATATAATCTTCGAAACTGACTGGCTCTTCGCCAATGGCCATAGCGATGAGCGATTTCATCGCGCGGTGGTTACGGGCCAACAGTTCCTGCGTTGCCGAAATATAAACATCGTCGCCGAAGCGCGCAGCCATTTCGATGACGCGACGTGCCGCGACCCGGCATGAAGCGATAAGTGCGTTCAAATCCGCCTGACACCAATCGGGCTTGCGGGTTTGGTGCATGACGAGCTTCATCAGATCGTCATTATATTCGCCCTTTTTCCAGATTTTGACGGGCGGAATACGCACGCCTTCTTCAAAAATCGAACGGGCGTTGATGGGCATCGAACCGACGACTTTACCGCCGATGTCGGATTGGTGGCCAAACATTGACGTAAAGGCGATCAAACGTCCGTCTTTGAAAACTGGCAAAAGCACGAGCCAATCATTCGAATGGCTCACCGCGCCTGCGCAGGAATATGGGTCGGACAGGAAAATCATGTCGCCGTCTTCGAGTGTTCCGTCGAAGTTATCGAGGAAACCGCCGATGAAGCTGCCAAATTGGCCAACAATCATCTTACCGGTGTGATCCGCTATCAACGGGAATGCGTCGCCTTGTTCGCGAATGCCGGGGGACATCGCTGTGCGCACCAATGTCGCATCCATTTCGATACGGGCATTACGCAGCGCGTTTTCGATGATGTCGAGCGTTACCGGATCGATAGCGATCTTGTTGAAGGGAGTGTTGTTCGTTTGAATGATTTGGGCGGGCATGTCGTTCGCCTCCTCAAGCCAGATTGATCAGGATATTGCCGACCTTGTCGACGATTGCGACGCAGCCAGTTTCGATAAGTGTCGTCGAATCCATTTCGACGACAATGGCCGGACCAGGAATGACATCCCCCTGTCGCAGCTTTGATCGGTCATAGATGACCGCAGCCTGTTCTTTGCCGTCCATCCACAAAACATGGTCGCGCATTTTGGCCGCTGCGGGGTTTCCGTCACCCTTGGGCAACTCGGCCGCTGGCAAATCGAGCGGCTGGCCCAAGGCAACGGCACGCAAGTTCACGATTTCGTGCGGCGTATCCATGTTGAATGTGAACAACCGCAGATGCTCTTCGTCGAACCGCGCCAGAATGCCGGCAACGCCATCACGCTCCAAAACGTCGGGGGTAATGGTCAACGGCACTTCAAATGCTTGCCCGGCATAGCGGACGTCAATTTCGAACTCGCTGGTGATGTCCGCATCGTTGATGCCATCTGATTGCAGCTGCGCGCGCGTCTGCTCTGCCATTTCTTTCAAAATAGCGATGAGCTCGGACGCGTCGGTTGTTGTCGCCAGCCGTGAAAAGCTGCGTGCGGTTTCTGTACGCATCCGCGTCGTGGCATCACCCAATGCGCACAATACGCCTGGCGAAACGGGTGACACGGCTGGCCAGCTGCCCATCAACCGCGCAACGGCGTTCACATGCAATGGTCCAGCCCCGCCAAAGCCCATCAGGGCAAAATGCCGTGGGTCATAACCCTGCTGCACCGAAATCATGCGCAGCGCGCCGAACATATTTTCGTTCACAATATCAATGATACCGCGCGCAGCTGCCATCAGGTCAATGCCAAGCGCGTCAGCGATGGTCTGCACCGCTTTTTTCGCGCCCTCACGGTCAAGCTGGAACGTTCCGCCCAACAGGTTTTCGGGAAGGTAACCCAACACCACATTGGCGTCGGTCACGGTCGGTGCTTCCCCGCCCTTGCCATAGGCAACTGGTCCGGGAACAGCGCCAGCCGATTGCGGCCCAACGCGCAACGCCTTGGTCAATTCAGGCACATAAGCGATGGAGCCACCGCCGGCACCAACGGTTTTGACATCAAGCGATGACGCACGCACCGCCAAATGGCCGACCTCGGTCGTACGCACGCGGCGCGGCTCCAGATTTTCGATCAGCGCAACATCGGTCGATGTGCCGCCGACATCAAGCGTCAGGATATTCTTGATGCCTGCATTTTTGCCGACCCAAAGCGCGCCTGTCACGCCGCCAGCTGGACCGGACATCAAAATGTCGACGGGATGCTCCTGCGCTTTTTGCGCGGACATCAATCCACCATCGGACCGCAACAACGACAATTTGCCGCTAAAGCCAGCGTCAGCCA
>CALDKP010000297.1 GCA_937898535.1 uncultured Sphingomonadales bacterium
TGCCCGAATTTCAACACCCGCTCGTCGCTTTTGCCGGTCAGCACCTTTTCCAGATGGCCAACGCCGAACAATTGCCCTGTGCGAAAGACAGCAGATAGCAGCTTTTGCGCCAGCTCCGTCGCGTCTTTAACGGCGGGAGCCTCCAGACAATTGTCACAATTGCCGCAGGTCTCCGGCGGATCTTCGCCAAAATGCCGCAGCAAGATCGCGCGTCGGCAGCCATGGGTTTCGACGAGGCGCGACAGGGCATCGATACGCACCCGCTCCGCATCGCGCCGCTCTTCGGGTAGCTCGGCCAGGCGTTCGCGCGCGCGCGTAAAATCGCCTGCAGACCACAGCATATGCGCAACCGCTGGGTCACCATCGCGTCCGGCGCGCCCGCTTTCCTGATAATAGGATTCAATCGATTTCGGCAGGCCAGCATGCACGACAAAGCGCACATCGGGCTTGTCGATACCCATGCCAAACGCCACCGTCGCCACCATCACCATGTCTTCGGACGACACAAACTCTGCCTGCGCCCGCGCACGTGTTTGCGGCTCCATACCGGCGTGATAGTACAGCGCCTTGCGGCCGGTCTGTGCGATTTGGGCCGCAATCTTTTCGGTGCGGTCACGGGTCTGGGCATAGACGATGCCCGCGCCCTGCAAGCCTTTTACCAGTGCAGCAATGCCGCTGTTCGGCGCGGCTTCGGCGGCATAGCGTATATTGGGCCGGTCAAAACCTGCCACCATGACGCCATCGCGCGGAATGCCCAGTTGCTCGGCGATATCATCGCGCGTGTGGGTGTCTGCGGTTGCGGTGAGCGCAAGGCGCGGCACTTCGGCAAAGTCGTCGAGCAATGGACGCAGCAGGCGATAGTCCGGACGGAAATCATGCCCCCATTCCGAAACGCAATGCGCTTCATCAATGGCAAACAGCGCGATTTTGGTCTCACGCAACAGGTTGCGAAACTCTTGCCCCGATGCGCGTTCCGGCGCGACATAAAGCAGGTCGAGTTCGCCAGCGCGAAACCGGCCGATCGTTTCTGCACGGTTGTCGTCCGCCGATGTCAATGTCGCCGCGCGAATGCCAACGGCGTCGGCCGCGCGCATTTGGTCATGCATCAGCGCGATGAGCGGTGAAATGACAATGCACGTGCCGTCCATGATGACCGCGGGCAATTGGTAACATAATGATTTGCCTGCCCCCGTTGGCATGATGGCCAAGGTGCGTTGCCCCGCGAGCACCCGCGACACAACCTGTTCCTGTTGTCCGCGAAATTCTGGAAAGCCGAAAATGCGGTGCAACACATCAGATGGGGTGGGGGATGGAGCGACGGGGGCCATGCCACGCCCTAGCGTGACTGAAGTGCCAGTGACAGAGTGCAGTTGTCTTCAAACCAAGTCGCTTGTGGATAGCGCGGGCTTATGCGGCAGGGACGCCTTCTTCTTCGGCCTCGCTTTGCTGCCGTGCCCACATTTCGGCATAGAGCCCGCCCTTGCGCAGCAGTTCATTATGCGTCCCTTGTTCGGCAACGCGTCCGGCATCCAAAACCATGATCTGGTCGGCATCGACGATGGTCGACAGCCGGTGGGCGATGATGATTGTCGTGCGCCGTTCCGAAATGCGTTCAAGCGTCGCCTGAATTTCGGACTCGGTGCGGCTATCCAGCGCGCTGGTCGCTTCATCGAGGATCAGGATCGGCGGATTTTTCAGCAATGTCCGTGCGATGGCCACCCGCTGCTTTTCGCCGCCGGACAGTTTTAACCCGCGTTCGCCGACCTTGGCAGCATATTGTTCTGGCAGTGACTCGATAAAGCCGTGAATCGATGCGCCGCGTGCGGCCTCTTCGATTTCGTCCTGGCTCGATCCCTCACGGCCATAACCGATATTATAGCCGATGCTGTCGTTGAACAGCACGGTGTCCTGCGGCACAATACCGATGACGCTGCGCAGGCTTGATTGCGTCACATCGCGCAGATCCTGCCCGTCGATGGTAATGCGACCGCCGGTGATGTCGTAAAAACGGTATAGCAGCCGCGCAATGGTCGACTTGCCCGCACCCGATGGCCCCACCACCGCGAGCGTATGACCGGGTTCAATTTTGAAGCTGACGCCATTCAGGATTTGCCGGTCGGGGTCATAGCCAAAGCGCACATCTTCAAACGCCACCGCGCCGCCCGAAACGGCCAAGGCAGGCGCACTGGGCTTATCGGTGATTTCGGCGGGTGTATCGATCAGTTCGAACATCGCTGCCATATCTGTGAGGCCCTGACGAATGGTGCGGTACACCATCCCGAGCATATCCAGCGGCCGGAAAAGCTGCGCCAGCAAGGTGTTGACGGTGACAACATCACCGGTCGTAAACTGGCCCCGCGACCAGCCCCACACAACATAGCCCATGGCGCCTGCCATCATCAAATTGGTGATCAGCGACTGCCCGATATTCAGCGCGGCAAGCGAGTTTTCCGATTTGACGGCGGCATTTGCATAATGATGAACCACCTCAGCATAGCGACGCGTTTCACGCTTTTCGGCGTTGAAATATTTCACCGTTTCATAATTGAGCAGACTGTCGACCGACTTTGCGACGGTCTGCGTATCCAACTCGTTCATTTCCTCGCGCAATTTGTTGCGCCAGTTGGTGATGACGGTGGTGTAGGCGATGTAGCTGACCACCATGATAAGCGTCGCCGCAACCATGCCCCAGCCAAATTCAATTTTGAAATATGCGGAGACCAGAACAAGCTCAAGCAAGGTCGGCGCGATGTTGAACAGCAGGAAATAGAGCATGATATCGATGCTCTTCGTCCCGCGTTCGATAACTTTCGTAACCGCACCTGTTCGGCGGTTCATATGAAAACGCATCGATAGGTTATGCAAATGGCTGAAGACATTTTCGGCCAAACGGCGGGTGGCCTCTTGCCCGACGCGCTCAAAGACAACGTTACGCAGATTGTCGAATAAGACGCCGCCAAAACGCGCACCGGCATAAGCAGCCACGAGCGCAATCGCGATTGCGACACTGTCTTCCATGCCGGGCACCATGCGGTCGATCGCCTGGCCATAGACCCACGCCATGCTCAACTGAATAAGTTTGGACACCACCACCAGCATCAGCGCAAATACAATGCGTGCGCGCAGGCCAGCCTCACCCTTTGGCCATAAATATGGCAAGAAACGCCGCATCACGGCAAAATCGGGCTTGGCATCTGATGTGGGGGCTAATGGTGGCACAGGGGCCGTATAATTAGATTAAGCGAAAGCGCAAACGTCCATCATGTGCGACCCGAAAGCAGCAACCATGTCGCGACCGCGTTAATGCCCGTATACACCCCATATGTCAGCGAAACCGCCAACGACCCGTCATTTGCGAACCACAATGCACCAATCAGCAACGCCAGTTCGATGGCGTAGCTGCCATAGGGACTGAAATGCGGGCTGAAATAACGCTTGGTTTCTTCAACGAAGGGATGTCCGGATTCTGAAACCGCTTTGTGCATGGCAAAATTGGCAATGCCCATAAAAAAGCAGAAAATCAGCAGCATAAACTTGCCTTATGGTCCTTCGCGGATGGCGCGCGCTTCGTTGCGTTCCGATTGCCGCTCAAGCGCGACCTTAATCATCGCGATAATGGGGTCCGCCAGCGCAAGACCCAATATGCCAAACAAAGCACCGAAAAGAATCTGTGCACCAAGGACAAGCGCTGGCGCCAGATCGACTGCCCGTTTTGCGACCATGGGCACAATCAGATAGCCGTCGACCATCTGGACGACGAAATATACGAAGATGGCATAAAGACCCACGTCAACACCCGCCGAAAATCCGACGAGGATGATGAGCGCTCCCGATACGATCGCGCCGATATTGGGTAAAAACGCCAACAGCCCCGTAAGCACGCCCAAAAGCGCCGCCATGGGTACGCCGCCAAGGCTGAGCAATATCCACGTGCCAAAACCTTCCACCGCCATACCAAGCAAACGGCCGGCCATGAGGCGGCGCAATACGCTGCCCATTTTGGCGGCGGTGACATAGAAATGCTCGCGCTCCGCCAGCGGCAGCATCCATGCGACGCCGCGTTCATACATACGCGGTTCGGCGGCAATGAATATGGCGAGGACCAGCATCATCGCCATGTTGGTCACAGTGCCAACCACCGAAGAAACAGCCGCGGTTACGCGGCCGACGGAATTCAAAATCTGCGTACCGAAGCTTTTGACATCTTCTGCCGATATGTTGAATCCGGCAGCAGCGATGCGGTTGCCGATGGATTCAATCTGCGTTTCGACAATAGCCTGAAGGCTGGCGGCCTGCGCGGCAAGTTCGGATCCCGTGAAGACAAATGTCCAATACATGAAACCGAATACGGCAAGGACAACGATGGTCAGGCGGATACCGCGCGGGATGGGCAACACCCGGCCAAGCAAACGTGCGCCGCCATCAAACATCGCGGCAAGGACAAGGCCGCCCATGATAAGCAATAGTGGCTGCGCCAACCAGACAAGCCCGACGACAAACGCCGTCATGCCAATCCAGACCGCCGCCCGTTTGATCTCGGTGCGGATTATGGGGTCGTACAGTTCAGTCGGGCCCACTTCTTCGCGAAATGCTTCTTCCTGCGCCACAGGCTTTCTGCGGGCGCGCCGCGCCTTGGCGGGTTTTGCGGCAGCTGTTTCTTGCGCGATATCACTCACTTTAGCGGACCTTTTTTGGACGCAGACTGGTGCCCGCGCGGTCGCCGCGCAGCGATGAAATCCACGTTGCTGGGTTTAGGCCAGTGCTGCCATCGACAGAGAAGGTAATGATTTCCGCGCGACCACCGATGCGATCCCACGATACAGGGCCGCCAAGGCCACCCAGCGCCTCTGGCACGCGGCTGTCCGAGCTATTGTCCCGGTTGTCGCCCATCAAGAACACATGGCCTGCGGGTATTTTTACAGGCTCCATATCATCGGTCTCGCGTCTGCGGGCATCGATGGTGTCATATTGTACGCCATTGGGCAGCGTTTCGCGAATGATTGGCAAATGACATGTCATCACGCCGTCATCGCCCCGCGTCAGCGCGCCCGGGAAATCATAATCATTGCATGGATTGTTGGCATCGACAGGTAATATCAGATTGGGCTGAGTGTCTTGTTGAACGGGTTTGCCGTTCAGGAAAATCTGACCTTCACGCAGCGCAATCGTGTCACCGGGCAGACCGATGACGCGTTTGATCCAGTCCTGATATTTGCCGTCCGGCGTCAAAATCACAATATCGCCACGGGCTGGCAACTTTCCCCAGACCCGCTTCTGGCTTTCCGGAAGGGGGACGGCCAGCGCCTCCACTTCTTCGCGCAGCACCAGCCAGCGAAATATCGCGACCGGATTGGGGATGGTGGGCGACACATGGCTCCAGCCATATGGATATTTGCTCACGAACAACCGGTCACCCACCAGCAATGTCGGCATCATTGATATCGATGGAATGTAAAACGGCTTTGCAATGAAGCTGTGAAACGCAAGAACGGCCATCAACAGCCAGAACATCCCTTTGATTTCCGCCCAAATAGCAGATGCCAAGCCGCGTTTTTCAGGGGCTGGAGTGGACGGGACATTGGGGTCGATATTGTCGGTGGTCAAACTGGTCATGCCTTTTGCGATGGTAACGCTTCTATAATGACAAATGCCTGCGCCCATGGGTGGTCATCAGTCAGTGTCAGATGAATATGGGCTTCATAGCCCGAAGGAATCATTGCGTCGACCCGCGCTTTTGCCCCGCCGGTCAGCGCCAGCGTTGGCGCACCCGACGGTGCGTTGACCACGCCAATATCTTTCATGAACACGCCATGCTTGAATCC
>CALDKP010000298.1 GCA_937898535.1 uncultured Sphingomonadales bacterium
TGATCTCCGCATCCATCAGCTTTTGGATGCGTTCCCACATTCCATAGCCCCATGGCCGGATAACCATGCACCCGCGGACACCAGATTCTTCTGCGAGGTCGGCCTCCGAAATAACTTCCTGATACCAGCCCGCGAAATTTTGAGCGCGCGTGACGCTTAAAGCATGTTTTATCAAAATCTTACCCGTTACTTTGTAGTGAATATGATCGCGGAATTAATCTACCGCAATTTTATCGAGCTTTGCCTGCAAATCCGCAATCTGTCGCTTGAGGTCGGCAATCGTCTCCGTCTGCGTTGCTTTGGCACCTGTCAGGCCGCCAAGATTGGGGATCAACGCCTCGCGTGCCGAGCGCATGAACTCGATATTCTGTTTTGCAATATGACCAAAAGGACCGGAGGTTATTGCGGTTTCAATTGCATCCTGCACTTGCTTCTGATTCTTGCGGAAATTGTCCATCGAGCTTTCAAGAAACTGTGGGACCATGCCCTGCATGGAGTCACCATACATGGCGATCAATTGTTTCAAGAACCCGACTGGCAACATCTGCTGGCCGCTGTTTTCTTCTTCCATGATGATTTGAGTGAGCACACCATGGGTAATGTCATCATTCGTTTTGGCATCAACGACCTTGAAGTCGATATCCTTACGAGTCAGTTCCGCCAGGAAGTCCAACGTAATATATTTGGACGAATGCGTGTTGTAGAGCCTCCGGTTCGCGTATTTTTTGATGATGATGGGCCCATCACCATTTCTGCTGGCTGCACGTGCCATTCATGTTCCTTTCACGGATGATAAAAGCCCGATAGCACCAAGCTGTGGTGCACTGCAACATCGGCGCGCCGTGCGACGAAAATTGCGCGCGATTCAGTGCCTTCCGCGATAATATTGCAGAGCATACTGCCTAGGGGTCCTTGATGTATGCCCGAGCGGATACCTTTTGTCCGTCTGCAAAATATCTGCATGGCGGTAATGTCTTACATATAGCATCATTTTTTATGGATTTGCTGGCGCACATGTTAAAAAATTTCACAAACCTGCCGTGCTCTGACATTTTGATGCCGAACCTGTGCGCTACAGCAGTTTGCCCAATGTGGCCTGACAGCAACAAAATTGCAAAAAGCAGTTTTTTTCTTCGAGAGCTATTGCACATGTTATCCGTCTGCGCTTTAGAGAAGTATTAATTCAAAATGAACAATTAAGCTGGGGAGCTTTTTGATGAAGAAATCACGTTTGTTGATTGCGGGGTCCGCAATCAGCCTCGCGTTGTTTAGCGCCATTCCATCTTACGCGCAGGTTGCGCAATCTGATGAAGCAAACGCTCAGGAAGATGAAGCTGAAGAAGCAGAAGAGGAAGGCACTGGCCAGCCTATTCTGGTGACCGGTTCGCGCATTGCGCGTCCAACTCTTCAGTCCGCTGTCCCATTGACATCGGTTACCGTAGAAGACCTGACCGGCACTGGTGAGCTTTCGCTCGGTGACGCATTGAACGATCTTCCTTCGCTTCGTTCGACCTTCAGCTCGGGTAACTCGAGCCGCTTCATCGGTACCGCAGGCCTCAGCCTCCTCGACCTTCGCGGCCTCGGTACTGACCGTACGCTCGTTTTGGTCAACGGTCGTCGCCACGTTACATCGACACCAGGTGACAACGGTTTTGACGTAAACACCGTCCCAACCGATCTAGTTGAGCGCATCGACATCGTTACTGGCGGCAACTCGGCGATTTACGGTTCGGACGCCGTTGCTGGCGTTGTGAACTTCATCATGAAGCGCGACTATGACGGTATCGCCGTTCGTGCACAGGGCGGCCTTTCGTCGCGTGGCGACCGCGGTACATATTTTGTAAGCGCACTTGCAGGTCAAAACTTCGCAGACGGCCGCGGTAATATCGCTGTTTCCGGCGAATATACACGTCAGCAGCCTTTGTATTTCAACCAGCGCGATGCATTAAGCGGCGCGGCTAGCGGCCGTTGCCAGTTCCAGCAGACCGACCTTCAGGGTTCTGCGGGTGGCGAAGTTGGCTTCAGCGCAACTGACGGTATTCCAGACAACACCTTCCTTTGCGGCATCCGCAACGGTACGATTTCTGACGCGGGTACCGTTGGCAGCCTCAGCGGTGGTCGCTTCTTGCGCTTTGACGATTTCGGCAATCTGTTTGTTGATACGCCAACACAGAATTTTGCTGGCGTAGGTTCAGGCAACACGCAGGGTGGCTTTGGTTCGACTTTGCGTAACACCGGCAGCCTTTTGGCCGCTGTTGACCGTTATGCTACAAACATCTTGGCGCATTATGACGTATCGGACGCCTTCAAGCCGTTCATCGAAGCTAAGTATGTTCGCACCGACGTATCGGGCGAAGGTCAGCCAAGCTTCTTCTCCGGCGTGCCGCAGACACTTGGTGGCCCAGCATTCCGTTGCAATAACGGCTTCCTGACCGCGCAGAACCTTTCCGTACTTCAACAAAATGGCCTTTGCTCGAACGTGGCAACCGGCACATTCGGTCTGAACCGCTTTAACATCGACCTTGGTGGTCGTCGTTTTGAAGGTACACGCGAAACCTATCGTGCGGTTGGTGGTGTCGAAGGCACCTTCAACGAAGATTGGAACTACGAACTCGCTGTGAACTACGGCCGGTTTAAGGCTGTTGGTTTCAACACCAACAACCTTGTGATCTTCACGCAAGACGGAAACGACTATGACGGTTTCAACATTGCTGCTGACGCTGTTGTGGCTCCATCAACCTTCACTGGAACCAACTACGTAACCAACGCTGCTGGCCAACGTGTCATCTGCCGCGTCAACGCGGTATCGAACGTAAACACAGCCTGTATCCCGGTTAACGTATTTGGTCAGAACGTTGCTGATCCTCGTGCACTCGACTTCATCAACACAGAAGGCCGCACGGACGAGTTTGCAAGCCAGTTCGTCGCATCGGCTTTTGTTGGTGGTGATCTTTCGCAATTGTTCGAACTGCCTGGTGGCCCAGTCGCATTCGCATTTGGTGCTGAATACCGTAAGGAAAAAGCAAGCATCGATTATGATGAACTGACATCAAGCGGCGCAACGTTCTTGAACGCATTACAGGACTTCCGTCCGCCAGCATTTGTCGTGAAGGAAGCATATGGCGAAGTCCAGGTTCCATTGTTGAAGGATATGCCCTTCGCCAAGGAACTGTCGGTAAACTTCGCAGGTCGCGTATCGGACTATAACACTTCGACGGGTACGGTTTATGCGTACAACGTTCAGGGTGTATATGCGCCAATCGAAGACGTTCGTTTCCGCGCTGCATATGCAACGTCGGTTCGTGCACCAACGCAGGGCGACCTGTTCTCAACCGCTTCTGAGAACTTTGCGTTCATCGGTGACCCATGCGATCTGGTTTCGCCAGGTAGCACAACTGCAGCTAACTGCTTGGCCGCTGGCGTTCCAGCGACCGCCAACGCAGCATTGGTAGCAGCTTGCGCAAGCACCGCGTTCCCAGTTGCTTTGGGTGCGCCATTCGTCAACTGTACCGCGCGTACGGCTTCGACCGGCTTCCTTTCGGGTGGTAACCCCACTCTGATCGAAGAAAAGGGGAAGAGCTTGACGCTTGGTGTTGTTGTTGAGCCAAGCTTCATCCCTGGCCTCAGCCTCACAGTTGACTATTACAAGATCAAGGTTGAAGACTTGATTGCCGCGTTGAGCGCGCAAACAATCATCAACCTTTGCTACACCAACGCTTCGGGCATCAACAACCCGTTCTGCGCTACCGTGCAGCGTGATTCTTCGACCGGCCTGTTTGTTGAGCCTGCGGTGATTTCGGGTGGCGTTAACTTCGCTGCGCAACGTACCAAGGGTATCGACTTTGACCTCGCTTACCGTAAGACCTTTGACAATGGTGATCGTTTCACGACACGTTTGATCGCAACTAAGGTTCTTCAGCTGAATAACTTCACTGATCCAACCAACCCTGCGAACCCAAATCGTCAGTTGAGCGAATTGGGCGATCCTGATTTGTCCGCGAGCTTCTCGATGGCTTACGACTTCGGTGATTTCGATATTCTGTATGCCGCACGTTATATCGGCAAGCAGACCATCGGAGCCTATGAGGCGCAGAATAGCTACTTGGGTCAGTGCCCACTAACCGGCACCTTCCGTGGTCAAACCGGCATCAATGGTGGTACTTGCGATGCAGTTTTGGGTAACATTGTGCAGCTGGCTCCAGCTAACGCTGACCAGTTCCCACAGGTTTACTATCCAGACGTATTGTATCACGACATCCGTGTCGGCTTTGACATTGGTAATGACTTCCGTTTCTACGCTGGCGTGAACAACCTGCTCGATAAGCAGCCACCACTTGGCTTGCTTGGTACAGCCGGTGGTGATCCATTCGACAGCTTCGGCCGTAACTTCTTCTTCGGAATCAATGCTGATTTCTAAGTCGAAATAATTTCGAGACAAAATGAAGGGCGCCCATGTGGCGCCCTTTTTTATTGGCTCGTGCCCAATCCACTAAAGCGGTGGAACCAACTATCGCCAAATGCGTTCGAAGCGCGTCCCTAAATTGGTGAGCAATTCATATTGGGATAGCCCCGTGAGCGCCGACACTTTGGGCAAGTCATACTCGACGTCCACCCAATCACCTTCGCGCAGCTCAGGCGCGGCACTGATGTTGATTGTCACAAGGTCCATTGAGACGCGCCCCAAAACAGGTAATCCGACCTCGCCATAATGCGCTGTTCCCTTGCTAGAGAAGGCGCGCAGATAACCATCCGCATATCCGATAGAAATCGTTCCGACTGTCGTATCGTTCTCACAAATATGCGTCGCATTGTAGCCAATAGGCGCACCTGCAGACAACGTTCGCACCTGAAGCAAGCGGGCAGATAAGCGCGCCACAGGCTTGATGAAAGCCTCCATCCCGGACCGTGCAATGCCACCATAAAGGCTAAGCCCAGGACGCATCAGATCATAATGATAATCCGCGCCGAGCATGATGCCCGCACTGTTGGCAAGGCTAAGGCGTTTCGCGCCCGAAACGGCCGCTTGTTCATGGAATGCGCGCTGCTGCGCTTCATTCTGTGCGCTATCCTCATCCGCCGATGCCAGATGCGACAGCAGCAAGTCGATGTCCATGCTTCCCAGATCGCATTGAGACATCTGCTCTGGCCCGATGCCAAGCCGATTGATGCCGCTATCGAACATGACGTGACAACGCCCGCCGCCGGACGCGTGCCACAACGACACCTGCTCTGGCGTGTTCAGCACGGGCACCGCGCCTAAAGCACGTATGTCCGGAATATCACGTGCCTGAATTCC
>CALDKP010000299.1 GCA_937898535.1 uncultured Sphingomonadales bacterium
GGTTCCCGCGCGGCGCAGAAGGGTCTGGCGGGTAAACTGCTCCGCATGACCAATCGCCGCAAGGATCGCCGCCGCCAACGCGCTGTCGTCCATGTCCTGATCGACACGCAAATAGGCTCGCACCTCGTCCAGCATTACGCTGTCGAGGCCGAGCGGTTCCATGCTCAGCATTTCGATTTCCTTTTAGATAATCCGGCGGCCCATGGCGGTAAGTCCGGCCTTTAACGTGACCGCCGATGCCGCCACTTCCGACCGGAACAGCAGTTGAACTTGCCCAGCTGTTGCCCCCACCGACACGACGAAATTGGCCCTTATCGGGATATTCGTGGCCGCGGCGCGCACGCCCGTTGTGGCGCCTGTCGTTGTGCCGTCTGCAATCTGTTCCGCGCCGGTAAGCGCCGTTGCATTTGACTGATGAACGGTCATGCCAGCCACCGACCCGGAAGGGATATCGAGGGCAAGCGCAATGCCTGTTGTGGCTGCCGCCGACTGAAAGGCTCCGATAACCTCAACAAGGTACATGGTGTTGGCCGCCGCGGCGAAAGACAGACCCGTCGCAGCGGCAGGTGTGACGGTGTTATTGGCAACGTCGGCGGCAAGCTTGCTCCACGTCCATGGATCGCCACCGCCCTCACCCTGCTTCGCGGCGGGTTGATGGGTGTTTGCGCTTGTTCCGACGGTCAGCCGTGCCTCGTCGGTAATCAAATAAACTTCGCCCACGCGCAAAGCGTTTGCAGCAGCCGCGGCAGTGATTTGCGCCCGCGTTCCCCGTTTATGGGAAAGGCTGGGCATCAGAACGTTCCACAGTCCACATCGCCCACCGCCAGCGTGACAAAGGCATTGGCGGCATCTTTGGTCCACGCCATGGAGTTATTCAATCGTATAACCCCATCGGTTCTATTTGTTCCCCAAATATAACCAGATGTGCCACCTGCGACCACTGCCGCTTTCTCGTCAAGGTCAGACGCCGGGATATTCAACGCCGCTTTGAACGCGTTGACTGTAATCTTCGCTTCTTTTTGCCCCACTGCAGATGCGTCGTGCAAGATGAGGAAGTCCGCTGCGCCATCTACTGATGCGACGGTCGCAAGATCGTCAATCGCCGGAACGACGGGCAGCCGCGTCGTCGCGCTGGTGCCGATGTGCAATGTCCCACGATCGGTGGTAAAATGCGCCTCACCCGCCAACATCGATGCTGTGGGCAAATTGGCTTTCAAGCCGCGCTTTATTTGAATTCTTGGCATATATGATCCTTAATTAAATGTGCCGCCGTCAATGATGTCGGCCACAGGGCCGGTTGGCCCGGTTGGTCCCTGCACGCCCGGCGGCCCGATGATGGTGGGAACCGACCCGATGGATGACGCCGATACGGTCGGTGCCAGCGTGCCATCCGGCCCGCGCCAGCGCGTCAATATGGTTGGCGGGGGCTGTCGCCATTGCAAAAGCATCGTCATGCTGTGACGCTTTCGCGCAACGTGATGCCGATGCTTTCGGTGATGATAACCCCGCCGCCGACCTCAATCCGCGCATCCGCCAGATAATATCCCGCCGGCAACAGCGCGCTTTGCGCCGCCCCCACCGTCAGGTTCCATCCGGGCGGCACGTCACCCGATGCTGACCGCGGTGTAATGTTAAAGGCAGCAGCCACAGGCGCGGCGGCGCTCACGCTCGTCCGGCCAGGGGCCACTGCCTTCATCGCCGCGCTTATCGCCGTGACGGAAAGGGGGTCACCCGTCACAGCATCAAGCGCGAGCGAAATGGTTTCGCCGCGTTGAAAAACAAATATGGTCATGTCGTTCTCCGAAGGGATCTCCCCACCCACGGGCGGGGAGATTTTCGCGCAATTAGGAAATGGCGAACTTCATCAGTTTGATCGCTTCCGAATTGGTCAGCGCGCCGCCCAAACGCTTGGTTGCGTAGAAATGGACATAGGGCTTGTTCGAATAGGGATCGCGCAGGATGTTGGTTTCCGTGCGCTCGGCAATCAGATAGCCCGCCTTGAAATTGCCAAAGGCGATCGACAGGCTGTTGGCCGCAATATCGGGCATATCTTCGGCTTCAACCACGGGATATCCCAACAGGGTATCCGGCTGCCCTGCGCTCAGACCCGCCTGCCAAATGAACGCACCATCGGTTGTCTTGAACTTGCGGATCGCCGAAAGCGTAGACGCATTCATCACCCATGTTGCACCCTGACGATAAGGCGCGCGCAAGGCGTGGACCAATTCGACGAGCTTATCCTGCGGGTTTGAAGTGGCAAAGGCACCGGCCACACCCGATGCAACATGTTGAAGCGTGCCAAATGGACGCGTGGCATCGCCAGTCGCCGCGGTTGGTGCGGTCAAAAAGCCCTTGGGCTTATTGCTGCCATTGCCATTCACAAATGCCGCGCCTTCTGCCTTTGCAAATTCGGTTGCGATTTCGTTGGCGAGCCAGCTTTCCACATCGAACGCCGCATCATCAAGCATCGCCTGTGTCGCGGCGGGATTGGCATAAAGCTCGCCAAAGCTTGGGACGATTTCGTTGAATGTCGGCGTTGCTGTTTCGGGGCGTGTCGCGGTTTCCGATGCCCAGCCCGACGTCACGCCATTTTGCGTCACAAGCTTGCGATAACCTGACGATCCGACGCGGACGACATTGGCAATCGCACGGATGGGCGAAATGGCCTTCAACGTGGAATCGATGATTTCATCAATTTCGCGCGGGACGGCAAATCCGCCATCGGCGGCAACCACGCCCGAAAAGCTTTTCAGCTCCACTTCGGACCCGCGGCGCAAATAGCCGTCAACAAAGGCCGATTTTGCGGGGTCGGTCACGCTCGCCCCCGACAAAACGGGCCGCGTCACAGCGGTTGCGGCCACCGCCCCTTCAAAAACCGCGTCGAGCGCGTCAGCTTTGGTTTCATAATCCATATCATTCTCCTTGGGTGATGGATGTTGTGCCCGCCGCTGCGGCCTCGACGGCCAACACGCGGGCGAGCGGTTGCATGGGATGCGTGACGACGCTGACCTCAATGAGATCAAGGTCCGTCAGTTCCCGGTAATCCTGTTTGTTCATGGCGAGGACGCGATAGCCAAAGGACAGGCCAGCGCCGGCCTGTACCGGCGTTTTTTCGTCATCCAGCCGGGCAATGACGCGCAATCCGCGCGCGTCCTCGCTCAGGCTTTCGACAAAGCCAATGCGCCGGTTGCGATCATGCTGCCACAGCAATGGAACGCCCGCTTTTGCCGCACGGGCAAATGCACCCTTGCGCACAATATCGCCGCCCTTGTCCGGTGCATCAAAGATCGCGGCATAACCAGCCAGCCTCACTGGCTAACCAGCCCCAACAGGCCCAGCTTGACAGCCAGCCCGATGAGCAACAGCGCAAGCACCATGCGCACGACCCAGCCAATCGCCGCCTTGCGCGCCGACCGCTTGGCATCGCGCCAGGCAGACAAAAGCTCGCGCAGCTCACTCATATCCTTTGCGGCGCTGGCGTCATCCAAACCCAAACGGGCAAGCGCACGCCGGGCACCCGTTTCGGAGGCCTGCTCCAGCAGACCTTGAAGATTATTTTCTGTCATCGGAAATTCCTATATGTGGGGAACCCAAAGAAGGGTTATGTTGCACCAATGGAATGATGGTTCTTCATGACCATATATATCCTGCTATGCATCGCAGGCAGCGATTGGCTTGCTGCAACAGCAAAGCTTCAAAATACAATATCTTGGGCGGTGAATGGCATTACACGCGCCGGAAAGTGATGACGGTTAGCTTGGACCAGTTTCATCGTCGTCTGGAAAGTCGTCCAACGTCAGCATACGGGAATTTTCGTCTGGCTCAGGGTAGATGACGGGCTTGTCGCCATAACGCTCGTGCAATGCGCGCTCCCGACGTTCAAAGCCTGATTCTTCAGGATCTATTTGATCCGGATAGGAAAAGCGGGCGGCAAACGCTCCGTTTTTTACTTCATAATGAAGCACAACCCATTTCTTATCCGCCTCGGCAAATTCCCACAGCTCGTGAAGTGCGTCAAACAGCTCGTCACTCGGGCCGTAATAGACCACCTGTTCGCCTTCATCGTAGAAAACACCTGCTTCGCAGTAGCCTTCATCCATTTCGGCATACATATATGTACCATCGGGGTGATGTTCGAGAATATCGGCTAGATGCTGTCCAATGCCGTTGAGCATATCGCCCATTTGTATGCGAGGGTCCATTTTACTTCTCCCCTTCGATGGTGTTTTCCGTTTCGTATCGGGGGTTGCCCTAAAATTCCGTTACACGCGCCGGAAAGTGATGACGGCTAGCTTGGACCAGTTTCATCGTCGTCGGGAAAGTCGTCCAACGTCAGCATACGGTAACTTTCGTCTGGCTCAGGGTAGATGACAGGCTTGTCGCCATAACGCTCGTGCAATGCGCGGCCCCGACGTTCAACGATTGATTTTTCAGGATCTATTTGATCAGGATAGGAAAAGCGAACGGCGAATGCTCCGTTTTTTACTTCATAATGAAGCACAGCCCATTTCTTATCTGCCTCAGCTAACTCCCACAGGTCGAACAGTGCGTCAAACAGCTCGTCACTCGGATCGTAATAGACCACCTGTTCGCCTTCATCGTAGAAAACACCTGCATCACAGGAACCTGCACTCACTTCGGCATACATATATGTACCATCGGGGTGATGTTCGAGAATATCGGCCAGATGCTGTCCAATGCCATTGAGCATATCGCCCATTTGTATGCGAGGGTCCATTTTACTTCTCCCCTTTAATGTTCGGCACTGTCTTACGAAATTTTTCGCCGTTTATAGTGTATTTCACATCGAGCGAATGGGGTCGCTTTGACTTACCTTTGTACTTTGAAACGATTTTTACATACACCTTCTGCTTGCTTTTCAATGCGTTTTTCCACTCGAGTTCTAGCTTTCGATATTCACCGCGATTTATTTTGGCATCCTGTGCGAAATGGTTCTCAGGAATTTCGGGACCGCCGAACTCGCGCGCAATATAGTGCCCGCCGTGATCCGATGGCAGTCGATCGGGCTTCCCCGCATTCTGTTGCGCGCTTCTCGAAC
>CALDKP010000300.1 GCA_937898535.1 uncultured Sphingomonadales bacterium
TGCTGTTGAAGCTGCACCAGTTGGCGCTGCGTTGAACGAAGCTGCAAATGAGGTGGCGTCACAGATTGCCGAATGGGCGAACTGACCGCTTCAGCTTGACCTAACGCGCAAATCCTTCTGGTTCTGGCCAGCCCATGGCATATGTCGCCATCACTTTGAATAACGCGCCCATGGATTCACGGGCCACCAGCCTGCTGCGCGCGGCGGAAATCTCCGTAGCCCGATCAGGATTTGCCTGCGCCAAGCTCATGGCGCGCTGATCGATACCCAATCCCGACAACCAAGCACCCTGATTGCATGGCCCCGCAACGTTGAGGCCAGATCTTTGTGCGCAGAGTGCAAGCGCATGGAAGTTCACATGTGCCGTCAAATCGCAATGGCCAGGATCCGAAAATGGGTCCGCATATTTGTGATTTTGAACCGCCTGCAACGTGCTGCCCAGCGCTGGTTCAATATAACCATAATCAATGGTCAACATAGCCCCGCCTTGGCCGGACAGTCGCGTGGAAAGCGTGTCCATCACCGCAGTGGCATCCGGGCACGTTTCGTAAATACTTCCAACCGACGCCATGCGGAACTGTTTAGGAACTAGGGCGTCCGTGGAACGCGGGCCAGGCATCGCCGCAAACCGCGCACTATGATCGGGAACGACCACTCTCTCGTGCCAGCCAGCGTTCGTGGCAATCATCTGCGCTATCGGCAACGCATCAAAAAATTCATTGGCCACAATAAACAATGGCGCATCGGTTGGCACCGTTTCCACATCATCATGGAAAATAGCAGCGGGCACAGCCGTCCGCTGCTTTTCTCGCAAAGCCGGGCTATTCTCGACAAAATGAACCTCTGGCGCAAATCCGAAACGCTTCATTGTCCGAAGCGCATCGGCAGCCAGCGTGCCCCTGCCCGGTCCAAGCTCGACATAATAACATGGCGAAGGACGGCCACGACGCAACCAGATATCGCTCAGCCAAATCCCGACCATTTCGCCGAACATCTGACTAATCTCAGGCGCCGTTATGAAGTCGCCATCGGCACCCAAAGGATCAGCGCGGCTATAGTATGCGGTGTTTGCCACGCGCATATATTCGGCAACACTGATTGGGCCCGACGCTTCAATTTTTTGGGCGAGGCGTTGACTTGTCGTCTGCGTGTCAGGCAGCACTATTACGCTGCCTGCGCGAACCTGCCGTAAATAGAAGGAACAAGCCGATTAGGATCATCGGGGTGGTCAACCACTGCCCCATGCTCAGGCCGCTTGCTTCGACCAACCACTGTAACTGCTGGTCCGGTTCCCGGAAGAATTCGATCGTAAAGCGGGAAAGGCCATAGACCACAGCCGCCATGCCAAACAGAAAGCCCGGTTTATAGCGTGCGTCTGTTTTCCAGAACAACGGCCACATGATTGCGGCCATCAATAGCCCTTCGAGCCCAGCTTCATACAGCTGGCTTGGGTGCCGCGGCAAATCACCACCATTTGGAAACACGATGGCCCAAGGCACGTCCGTCACGCGGCCCCAAAGCTCATCATTCACGAAATTTGCCAACCGGCCGAAGAAAAGGCCGAACGGGACGCAACATGCGATATAATCACAAACCCGTAGGAACGAGATTTTATACTTGCGCGCCAAAAGCCAGAGAGCAAATATGGTCCCAAGCGTGCCGCCATGCAACGACATGCCACCTTCCCATAATTTGAAGACATCTACCGGGTTCTGCAAAATCGATGGCTGATAGAACAGGATGTAACCCGTTCGCCCACCCAGTATGATACCCAGCGTCGCGTATAAAATGATATCGTCTGCATGCTCACGCGACATCGGTGCGCCCGGCCGCGCCAGCAGTTTGAGCAACAACCAATAGCCAAGCAAAATACCTACAAGATAGGCCAAAGAATACCAGCGCAGCTGAAAGAAGCCCAGATCAAGCGCAACCGGGCCAACTCCAAGATCTGTGAACTGAATATAGTTAGCGGCCGTAGCGATAATCTCGAATGACACAGTTTTTCCTCAGGATATTTTGACTTTCCTATAGAGCTAAATAGAAGGTGCACAAAGAGTTTAGGAGAGAATCAAATGCCGTCCCAGTTGGACCTTGCCATCGACGCTACAATACATCGCCTCATGACGGACGATGGCCCTTTGACGGTAACTTATGTCGAAAAATTTGGGGTTCAACTACCCATGCTGGCGAAAGCCCCAGGCAACATGGCCGACTATCTTGCATTCTTTTGCGCCACGCACGCGAACAAAGAATTTCTGGTAGATGGCGACATCCGGCTAAGCTTTGGCGAGACCTATGCCGCAGCGCGCGCGCTGGCGGGGGGCTTAGTCGAGGGACACAAACTTCAAAAGGGCGATAGGGTCGGGATTGCCGCGCGCAATTCGGCCAATTGGATCATTGCCTACATGGCCATCGTTATGGCCGGCGGCGTTGCAACTTTGCTCAACGGCTGGTGGCAAGGCGGCGAATTGGCCGAAGGTATCCGAATGGTCGGCTGCCGCTATGTCCTCGCGGACGAACAGCGCGCTGCGCGCTTGGCCGGGCACGACATTGGTGGTTGTGAGCTATTGATATTCGGTCACGATGGCGCGCCGATGGAAGGCCTGTCTGTCTTGACCTCAAAAGGTGGCGGCGCAGAAACACCGCTGCCCACACTTGAACCCACAGACAATGCGACGATTCTTTACACGTCAGGTTCGACGGGGCAGTCCAAGGGCGCAGTATCCGACCACCGGGCCGTCGTTCAGGGCGCGATGAGTTACGTGGGCCAGACGCTTGTCTTTTTCGAGCTTCTTTCGTCCACCGGGCAGGCCATGCCAGCTCAACCATCGGCCCTGGTCAACGTGCCACTCTTTCACGTCACCGCCTCAATTCCGCTGGTTCTGCAAAGCTTCGCCATTGGACGCAAGTTGGTACTGATGCCGAAATGGGATGCGGAAGAAGCCATGCGCATTATCGAAAAGGAGCGCATCAGCTATTTCGTCGGCGTTCCGTTGATGAGTATTGAACTCGCTACGCACCCGAACCGACACAAATATGACCTTACCAGCTGTACGGCCTTTGCGGCCGGCGGCGCACCACGCCCCGTGGATCATGTCAAAAAAATCCGCAAGGAAATGAGCTGGGGCTATCCGCTGCTGGGTTATGGCCTTACCGAAACGAACGGCGTGGGCTGCGGCAATTTCACCGATAACTATCTGGAAAAGCCAACCAGCACTGGGCCAGCCACGAAGCCCTTGGTCGAAGTGCAAATGCTTGATGATGATGGAAACGTTCTTCCGCAAGGTGAACGCGGCGAAGTCGGCATTCGCACCATCGCGAATTTCAACGGTTACTGGAACAACGAACAATCGACGCGCGACGCATTTACCGCTGACGGATTTTTCCGGACCGGTGACATCGGTTATCTCGATGAAGACGGTTATCTTTTCATCGTAGACCGCAAAAAGGACATCATCATTCGCGGCGGTGAAAACATCAGCTGCCCAGAAGTAGAAGCCGCTGCTTATGAACATGACTCGATTGTCGAGCTGTCCGTGTTCGGGATTGCTGATGACAAATATGGGGAAGTTCCAGGCATCGTCTATCACACCAAGGATGGGATCAAGCTGACCGAGGATGAACTCAAAGCATTCCTTGCACCGCGGCTGGCGCCATTCAAAATGCCAGCGCATTTCTGGCAAGTGGCAGAGCCATTGCCGCGTCTGGGGACCCAGAAAATCGACCGCGTTGCTTTGCGCCGGGAATATAATGCAAAGGTTTCTGCTTGATGCTGACATAGGGCGTGATCGCGCCTAGAGTGTCTGTATGACTTCAGCGCCTGACCGGATTATAAAGCAACGCGACATTATCGACAGGACTGCGCTTGCCGATAAAATTGAGTCTATTGTTGCAGAAGATGGTCCTCAGCGCTGCCGTCCGCAAATCCTCGAGCTTTTGCAAGGCGCGTTGGCGGACGGGCGCGCCGAAATCAAACGACGACTGGGTGAAAACCCGTCACAGGGTTACCGCGCGTCCGCGGAGCAAGCCTTTCTGGTCGATCAGATTGTCCGGCTTATTTACGACTATGTAACGGTCCACGCATATCCCGCGGCGAACCGCTCAGCATCGGAACGGATCGCCGTCCTTGCTGTGGGCGGATATGGTCGCGGCGAGATGGCACCGCATAGCGACGTCGATATCGGGTTTGTTACCCCTTACAAAAGGAGCTCATGGACCGAGCAAGTCGTCGAAGCGATTTTGTACCTTCTTTGGGATCTCGGCTTGAAAGTTGGCCAATCCAGCCGGTCTTTGGACGAGACTGTGAAAATGGCGCAAGAAGATCTGACGATCCGTACCGCGCTTTTGGAAAGCCGGTTCGTTTGGGGTGATCGCGCCGTTTACGAAGAGGCGGCCTTACGCTTCTGGAACGAAGTAGTCGCAAATACGGCACCCGATTTTGTGCGCTTGAAAATGGCCGAACGCGATGAACGGCACAAGCGCATGGGCGACAGCCGCTACGTTGTGGAACCTAATATCAAAGACGGCAAAGGCGGCCTGCGGGATTTGCATACCTTGTATTGGATTGGAAAATATATCCACAAGGTCTCAACGGCATCTGATCTCGTCCATGTTGGGCTATTGTCGGTCGAAGAATATAACCGTTTCAGGAAGGCCGAAAACTTCCTGTGGTCCGTTCGTTGCCACATGCACAATATTACTGGCCGCGCAGAGGAACGGCTGACATTTGATTTGCAGCGCGAAGTGGCCGAACAGATGCAGTTCGCTGATCGCCCCGGTCGTTCGGCGGTTGAGCGGTTCATGCATTATTATTTCTTGAATGCCAAAACGGTCGGCGACGTTACGGGCTTATTCTTGGCGCATTTGGATGAAGCCATGGCCAAAAAAGGCCGTCGATTCATTCCAAGTTTTAACCGCAAGCCACGCAAGCTCAATGGTTTCCAGCTTGACCGTGGTCGCTTGGCATTACCTGATGATCAATTTTTCGTTGAAGACCCCGTCAGACTATTGGAAATTTTCCACCTCGCGGATTTACATGAGCTGGAAATTCACCCTTCAGCCATGCGGGCCGCTCAGCGCGACGCCCGGCTTGTAGATAAAGCGGTCCGAAAGGACCCGCGCGCCAACGCGCTCTTTTTAGATATTCTGACGTCGCGCCGCGATCCTGAAACCGTACTGCGTTGGATGAATGAATCCACGATTTTTGGACGGTTCATTCCCGATTTCCGTCGCGTGGTCGCGCAAATGCAGTTCGACATGTATCATCATTACACCGTCGACGAACACTCGATCCGCGCCATTGGGCTATTAGCGGATATCGAAAGCGGAAAGCTAAAACAGGATCACCCGCTTTCGGCGGCCATAATGCGGAATATCGTCAGCAGAAGAGTATTGTATGTAGCAACCTTGCTGCACGATATTGCAAAGGGACGAGGCGGAGACCACAGCGTCTTGGGGGCTGAGGTCGCTGAGGCCCTATGCCCGCGACTTGGTTTATCAGCCGCAGAGACGGAAACCGTCGCGTGGTTGGTTCGCCACCATTTGTTGATGTCCGCAACATCGTTCAAACGCGACCTTGCCGACTTCAAAACGATCCTGGATTTTGCGCAGGCCGTTCAGTCACCTGAACGGTTGAAATTGCTGCTCGTCTTGACCGTGGTGGACATTCGCGCCGTTGGCCCAGGCGTCTGGAACAGTTGGAAGCGCCAATTGTTATCCGATCTTTTCGAAGCCACTGAAGAAGTGCTGCGGCTTGGCCACAAGCAACGTGGCCGCGACGAACGCATCGCGTCGAAAAAATCGAAGCTGGGGTCAGCCTTGCAGTTGGCTCCTGAAAAATTTGCGCATTTCGCAAAAACATTACCCGACGCCTACTGGATAGCCGAGCCAGACGACATCATTGAGCGCAATGCACGGCATCTCTTGAAAAATGAAGGCACTGAGCTTGCCATTGACGCTTGCTATTACCCCGACCGGGGCGCCACGCTCGTTACTGTTTTCGCGGCGGACCATCCCGGCTTATTTTATCGGATTGCAGGTGCAATTCACTTGGCGGGTGGAAATATCATCGATGCGCGGATCCACACAAGCAGCGACGGGATGGCGATCGATAATTTCCTGATTCAAGATCCGCTCGGCCGCCCCTTTCGCGAGCAGGGTCAATTGGACCGTTTGGCGCGCAATATCAAAGAAGCGTTGACCAACCGTGCAAAGTTGATGACCCAACTTGATGCCAAGCCCAAGGCGCTTCGGCGTGCCGACGCATTTAAAATTGCGCCTTCGGTGCTGATCGATAATCAGGCTTCTAACCGCTTCACCGTTGTAGAGGTAAATGCGCTGGACCGGCCGGCATTGCTGAACAATTTGGCATTGGCTTTGTTCGAGTCAAAGGTAACATTGCACAGTGCGCACATCGCAACCTATGGCGAACGCGCAGTAGATACATTTTATGCGACAGATCTTTTCGGTGCAAAAATCGAAAGCAAGACCAAGTTGAAATCACTGGAAACAAGGCTGCTTGAGGCGGCCACTGTCCGTGCCCGGGTAAAAACCAAAGCTGCGTAGGAACGCCGAACTTTCGGCTGCATCAATTAACGACATAAAAAAAAGGCCAGTCTTTCGACCGGCCTTTCTTTTAACATATTCATCCGTTCGGAATTACATTCCCGAATTTGGACCGTAGGTAACTTCAACGCGACGGTTTTGCGGTTCACGCTCACCATCTGCAGTCTGAACCAATGGTGCAGTTTCACCGAATGCTTCGGTTGCAATTGCACCGCCGGAAACGCCCTTGGACTCAAGGTACGAACGCACAGTGGTGTTACGACGCTCGGAAAGACCGACGTTGTACTTTGCGCTGCCCGACTTATCGGCGTGACCAGCAAGCATAACCTTCGCAGTGCCACAGTTCGAATACTGAGCAACAGCGTTGTCCAGAACCGATGCTGCGTCAGGACGCAAGTTCGACTGATCCCAATCGAAGAATACGATGTAAGGACCGGTATTGCACACTGGCGCTGGTGGCGGCGGTGGTGGGGGTGGCGGCGGAGCTGGTGGCGCCACATATGGTGGCGGTGGTGGGGGTGCTGCAACTTCAACTGGTGCAGGTGCACCGCCGAAGTTATAAACTAGGCTGCCCATGAGGCTGTGCGAACGGAAGCGCGAGTCGACAGCACGGCCAAGACGGTCAACAAGACCAACCTTGTCTGCGTTGAAGAAACGGTACTTCAGACCAATGTCCCAGCTATCGCTCAATGGTGCACGGATGCCTGCAAGAGCCTGCCATGCAAAACCAGTGTCTGAATCGTCGAGGAACGATGGCGTAGTCAAAACAGTCTGCACGTCAACGCGTGCTACACCAACGCCGCCGCCGACAAAGCCAACCAGCGGGCGGTTCTCAGCGGAGTCGCCATAGCGGGTTTCATTGAAGCCGCGGCCGCCGAGCGCGTCCCGCGTCCAGTTGATGTTGTCGGAAGACGGGGAAAGCGGCTGGCCTGCAACCCACGTCGTTCCCTGTGGAAGATCCAGCTTGAGCGTTGCACGCGTCTTGCGGCCGTTGA
>CALDKP010000301.1 GCA_937898535.1 uncultured Sphingomonadales bacterium
AGATCCCAAATGACCCGGACATCTGGAGCGAGTTCAACGTCCGGTACGATCCCCGTGCCATGCGTCTCCACACTGACTGATACTGGCTCAGCCACACCAATTGCATATGCTAACTGAACGGTGCAACGCTTTGCCAACCCTGCTCCCACTATATTTTTTGCCACATGGCGTGCCGCATAGGCCGCTGACCTGTCGACCTTTGTTGGGTCTTTCCCGGAAAACGCACCGCCGCCATGCGGGCAGGCGCCTCCATAGGTGTCGACGATGATTTTACGCCCCGTGAGCCCCGTATCTCCCTTTGGGCCGCCGACCGTAAAGGGCCCCGCTGGATTGAGAAACGCTTTGAAGTCATCGGTCCGCTGGTTTTGCGGGATTACCCGATCAAGGACTTCGCTTGTCAGATAATCGCGCACGTCGTTGATCGGGATATCTGCCGCATGCTGCCACGAAAGGACGGCAGTATCTATACCAACGGGATGACCATCTACGTAACGCACCGTAACTTGAGCCTTGCCATCGGGCTTCAGAGTTCCGCTGTGTGGGACAATAAGAGAGCTTGCACGCTCCACCAAATCAGTGGCCAAAGACCATGCCAACGGCATTAAGAATTCGGTCTCATCGACAGCGTGGCCGAACATCAATCCCTGATCGCCAGCACCGGTTGTTGCGCCGCCATCGACGCCTGCTTGGATCTCTGGGCTTTGATGGTTGAACCGAACCTCAATCTCGCAGCGAGCCGGATCTATATCGTACTCGGCCGAGCCATAGCCGATTTGCCGCAGAGCCTCCCGAACAATATCGGGAGCGGCGGCCTCAACCTCTTTGAAATCCTCTGCTCGTGCAGTCCGAAACTCCCCGGCCACAATGATTTTGTCATTAGCTGCAAATGTTTCGCAAGCGACCCGGGCGTTCACGTCCCTTTCGAGAAATGCATCTAGGATTGCGTCAGAAATCCGATCACAGAGTTTATCGGGGTGACCAGCAGAAACGGATTCTGAGGTGAACAGGCCATTAAAAACAGACATATAAGTCTCCAAGTTTAGCCACTTCGACGAAGTCGGGGGTGGCAATCAGGAACAAATCCCCCCGGCCCGCAGGTGGGCCAATCCAATTTCTAAATGTAAATCAGCGCAGCAGGAGCAGTTCAGGAACCCCATTTATATCGATCCAAACGATCGCGTTTTGCTGATATTTTATGCCTAACTGACAAGCCTCAGCATGGGTAATGCCTATAGCAGTGAAGCTCGTTTCTGCAGGCCAACTCGGATCTTCACCCTGGCCCGCGCCATCGAAAATTGTTGCGCCAAGCAACACTAAGTCTTCTCGCATGGACCTTTGTCGGACGTGATTTTCAGCTTCACAGAGCTGCTCGCTGAAAGGGTTTTCTGCAGTGAGGAAGGCAGCCCCATCGGCACCGGCAGATTGTATCAAACGGCACATCGCACTGGATGGCTCGCCTATCCGGAGCACTATGTCGCCGCTCAATGTGAACGTGCGATATTGCGTGCTCATATAGGCCGCGACCAGTTCAGCGGCGACTTCTGATTTTGACATAAAAAAACCTCCTTGCGGAGGGTCAACACGGCTTCCGCTTTGTTGCTCGCAAGAGCCGCATCTGCTTTCGCAAAACCACCTTGCCCGGATTGGCAGGTTGGCGTGGGTGTTGGCCCAACTCTTAATGATCTGACACAAATAAGTTAAACTAGCGGCTAACGCAAGTGCGGTTCGAAATTATCAATCGCAGCGATGCCCGCGCCAGTACTTATTCCACTTCAGTGCCCAACCGCCTTTGACCATGGCGCACGATATATCCCCGCCCTTTGGCGAAACACACCAAGCGGCTGTGCGCGAACCGACGCCATTGCCTTCTGAGAGACAGGTCATAGTAGGGCCCCTTAGCAGAACGTGACCTTGCGCACTTAACCCGGTTCGCACACCAAGGAGTGCTACGAGTGCATCGCGGGCCTTGTCAGCTGCCGCGGATGGGCATGGTTGGTTATCTCGGCATGTGCCATCCATTTCCCGAGCGGCAATGCCGGAAAGGCGCAGGCATGGCCCTTCGGCGCACCAGACGGGGCCGTCTCCATCCCACACACGTGTTGGTGTGCATTTAAACACTTTGCCATCTGGAACGATGGTTGCGAGCAAAACTAGAGTAAAAAACATCGGTAAAATAAACTCCTTGCGGACACTTTAATCGAACCTGCGGCCGGTATTGTTGAAGCGCAGTGTCGTCTTTCTGCACATGGGGCAGCGGTAAGCTTGATCAAGTATTTCATGATCGTCCCACTGACATATAATTGTAGGTTGTATTTGTTCAGGCTTTTGCCTGGGCGCACGCAGACCAATGCACTCTAGTAAGCTCATTCCTTGAGCTTTCTGCTGTGCCTCCTGCGTACGCTGTGTTTCAAGACGATCAGAATAGCTACCGCCGATAGGACTGATTTTATGGCTGGGGCTCCACGGACAAGCTGGGGTGTCGTTGGCGATGTTAACAGAGACGATCCCGCTGCCACATGCTGCGCAATAATATGGAAAATAGCTATACGAGCGGTGTGAATGCATCCCCCCACCAATTGGGAAGGCCGCTTGATAGCCGCAGGAACATGATGCTTTTACAGACGTCCCCATTGGGCCTCCCGAGTTTTATCCATATGCATTATTTCGCTGAATTATTGTATCACGGGATAGTGAGGCATCGGCCAGTTTTCATCCAGATTATCCATCATGAGGTCGATGAAAATTGGCAACAGGCAACTGAGTACAGCAGCGCCCACGCTTACTTGCCCGCGGTTTACTTCGCTGTTCCAAGTAGCGCCCCCATGCACCAGTTGGTTCCTCAAAACATAAAGGCGGTCAAATAAAATGGCGAGGATTTTGGCCGTATCATGCTCTCGCAGCGCGTTGCCGATAGCGTGTCTGCTGCGTTCCAGCTTATCTTCCCAGTCTTCGTTGCCGGGCATGCCGTTATGATGGGCCCAGAAGGGCTGAAACACATATTGGTTATCGAGTAAGATTCGTATCTCTTGGGAGAACCGTTTCCAAACTGCATCATATATCCGGTGCTTGCTGTCGAACCGCACAAGCGTGGCAAAAAAGGACTGGAACAGCGCGCGTTCGTTCTCAACTGCCCGGTCCACATCTGTTGCATACGCGGCGTTAAATCCGATCCAGAGCAGGATAAACCTAACGTCATCGTCCGCACCCTCGAGCTCCGCGCGGATTACCCAGCTGAGTGCGCGGTGCACGCGCAGCGCAAGCGGTGGTGCAAACTTATCCCGGATGGTGCGTTGCTTGTCCTTAAGGGATGCAGGATTCAGCGGATGGCCGGCGGGATATAGCAAAGACATCGTAGAAGCTTACCATCAGTGACCAGAATTTGAAGGCATCTTAATGCGGTAGATTAAATTCACTGCCATTTGGGGACATGCACACCACTGCCGCATCTAGTTGTGCCCCTTACTGGCACGCAGATGTCCTAGGCCGCTCGCAGGCCATGAGAATCGCTAGGGTATGTTTGTTCAAAATTCCCCTCAAA
>CALDKP010000302.1 GCA_937898535.1 uncultured Sphingomonadales bacterium
CGACACCTGGGACAAGGGCTACGGCCATTTCACCACCCGCCAGAACATCCAGTTCAACTGGCCGAAGCTGCAAGACGTGCCCGCCATGCTCTCGGCGCTGGCCGATGTCGGGATGCACGCGATCCAGACCAGCGGAAACTGCGTGCGCAACATCACGAGCGACCACTTCGCCGGCGTGGCGGCCGACGAAGTCGTCGACCCGCGGCCGTACAACGAACTGATCCGCCAGTGGTCGACGTTCCATCCGGAATTTTCGTTCTTGCCGCGTAAGTTCAAGATCGCGGTCATCGCCTCACCCGAAGATCGTGCCGCCATGCGCTTGCATGACATCGGACTAGAGCTTGTCCGCCAAAATGGCGAATTGGGTGCGCGCGTATTCGTAGGTGGCGGCATGGGCCGTACGCCAATGATTGCGCCAGAGATCAATCCGTTCGTTAAAGCCGACGATCTGCTCAGCTACATCGAAGCCTGCTTGCGCGTGTACAATCGCTATGGCCGCCGCGACAATATCTACAAGGCGCGCATCAAGATACTCGTGCACGAAATTGGTGCAGACGAATATCGCCGTCAGGTTGCGGAAGAATTCGCCCATGTCAAAACGCTGGGCATCGATCCGCCATTGGCAGAGCTGGAACGCATCAGCGCCTTCTTTGCACCGCCTGCATTTGATGCAGCAGACGTCGAACCCGATCGCAGTGATCCCGACTTCGCGGTCTGGCTCGATCAAAACGTAAAGCCGCACAAACAAGACGGTTACGCGATCGTCAACATCAGCCTGAAGCCGATTGGCGGCATTCCGGGTGATGCAACATCGGCGCAAATCGATGTGATGGCTGACCTTGCTGAGCAATATGGCTTTGACGAATTGCGCGTCACCCATGCACAGAACATCGTCCTGCCACATGTGGCCAAACGCGATCTGCACGCGGTGTGGCAAGCATTGCGCAATGCCGATCTGGCAGATGCCAATCTTGACCTGATCAGCGATATCATCGCCTGCCCCGGCCTCGATTATTGCAGCCTTGCCAACGCCCGTTCGATCCCCGTTGCGCAGAAAATTGCGACGCGCTTTGCCGATATGGACCGGCAACGTGATTTGGGCGAACTGAAGCTTAAAATCTCCGGCTGTATCAATGCGTGCGGACATCACCATGCGGGTCATATCGGCATATTGGGTGTCGACCGGAAGGGTGTGGAGAATTATCAGCTGACGTTCGGCGGCTCTGGCGCGGAAGACGTTAGCATCGGGAAAATCATTGGTCCCGGCTTTGATGAAGACGGCGTTGTCGACGCGGTCGAAAAGGCCACCGAAGTCTACAAGACCCTGCGTGAAGGCGATGAGCGTTTCATCGACACATATCGCCGTGTCGGCCTCGAACCATTTAAGGAGGCGATTTATGGTTGAGTTTCGCTATCGCACGGATGAAGTCACCGAACAGCCATCGGTGACGCTCGATGCCTTTTTGGATCAGTCGAACGCCACCGCAGTCCGGCTTGAACCCGATGATGATGCGCGTGCACTGATCCCGTTTCTGGATCGGCTCACGCTTATAGAAATTGCCTTCCCGAAATATCGTGACGGGCGCGGCTACAGTTCCGCGCGCATCTTACGTGAAGCGGGCTACACCGGCGAGCTGCGCGCGCAAGGCGATGTTCTGGTCGACCAAATTGCGTTCATGCGTCGCTGTGGCTTTGACAGCTTTGCACCCGAAGCGTCGTTAAATCCCGAAGCCGTCGCGCGCGCGCTTTCAACCTATGACCAGTTTTACCAAAAGGCCGCGGACTCCGCGGTTCCCGTTTGGAAGTTACGGCATGGGTGAACAGGTTCGCATCGCCGACCGTATCAACACCGCACCACGTTACACGGACGCGGACGCCGTTCGTCTGAACAACATGTTTCGTGGGCGCGATACAGTCGAGATGCTGACCGTATTGTTGCGTGAAAATATGCTGGGTGATGCGGCGATAGTCTCTAGCTTCGGCGCAGAGAGCGCCGTTTTGCTACATTTAATTACCAGCATTGACCCCGCGACGCCTGTGTTATTCCTCGACACTGGAAAGCATTTTCCGGAGACGATTACTTATCGGGAGGAACTGCGAAATATCATTGGCCTATTGGACCTGCGCATCATCGCCCCCGACCCTGCGCACCTGACGGACAAGGATGGAACTGGCCTTCGCTGGTCGTATGATCCCGATGGCTGCTGCGAAATCCGCAAAGTCCTTCCGTTAAAGTCTGCGCTTGCGGGCTTTGATGCGCAGTTTACGGGCCGAAAAGCCTTTCAGTCCGCAACCCGCAAGGCATTACCCCGTTTCGAGATCGAGGAAGGCCGGCTGAAGGTCAATCCGCTGGCAGACTGGAGCAAGGAACGGCTCGACGCCTATTTGGTCGAACATAACCTGCCTGCGCATCCGCTAGTCCAGCTCGGCTATCCATCGATAGGCTGCTCGCCCTGCACCACCAAGGTCGCGCCTGGCGAAGACCCGCGCTCGGGTCGCTGGAAGGGCTGGGACAAGACCGAATGCGGCATCCATACCGCCGTCACCCCGATTGGCGAGGATGAC
>CALDKP010000303.1 GCA_937898535.1 uncultured Sphingomonadales bacterium
CGGCAGCACCGCTTCCACCAGGTAGGTGCCCAGCGCCGCCGTGCATGAAAGCCCCGTCACGTTGGCGGGGGTCACGGTCGAATTGACCGAATCCAGCGCCAGATAGGCAAGCCGCTTGTCCGAAAAGCCCATGGCCTTCAGACGGCGAAGCGCCTCGGCTGTGTTGGGCAAACCATTCGTCTTTACGTCATTTTCAGCGGCAATGATCTCTTCTAGCCGTTCAAGGAACCACGGATCGAACTTCGCAATCGCGTGAATTTCGGCAACGCTCATGCCCTCGCGCAGCGCTTGTGCCGCGACCAACAGCCGGTCGGGCGTTGCACGGCTCAATTCGGCTGAAAGCTGATCTTTCGATGCACCCTTCAGCGCGTCGACATAATTGAAACCCGACAGTCCGGTTTCCAGTCCACGAAGCGCCTTTTGCAGGCTTTCGTGGATGTTGCGGCCAATCGCCATCACTTCGCCCACGGATTTCATCGCCGTATGCAACAATGGCTCGGCACCCTTGAACTTTTCAAAGGCAAAGCGCGGAATTTTGGTGACGACATAATCAATCGTCGGTTCAAACGACGCCGGCGTTGCACCGGTAATGTCGTTGGTGATCTCGTCGAGCGTGTAGCCGACCGCCAGCTTCGCCGCGACCTTGGCAATCGGGAAGCCCGTGGCTTTCGATGCCAGCGCCGACGAGCGCGATACGCGCGGGTTCATTTCAATAACGATCAGGCGGCCATCCTTCGGATTGACTGCGAACTGTACGTTCGAACCACCTGTTTCTACACCAATTTCACGCAAGCACGCGATGCTCGCGTTGCGCATAATCTGATATTCTTTGTCGGTCAGCGTCAGCGCTGGCGCAACCGTAATGGAATCGCCGGTGTGCACGCCCATCGGGTCGATATTTTCAATCGAGCAGATGATGATGGCATTGTCCGCGCGGTCGCGCACGACTTCCATCTCATATTCTTTCCAACCGAGCAGCGACTCTTCAATCAGCACCTCGGTGGTTGGCGACGCATCCAAACCGCCAGTGACAATCTTGATAAATTCGTCGCGGTTATACGCAATCCCGCCGCCGGTGCCGCCCATGGTGAAGCTTGGGCGAATGATCGATGGCAGGCCAGTGCGTTCAAGCACCTCGAGTGCTTCTTCCATTGAATGTGCAATGCCCGACCGCGCCGATTCCAGACCGATTTTGGTCATCGCGTCGCGGAACTTGATCCGGTCTTCGGCCTTGTCGATAGCTTCGGCATCCGCGCCAATCATCTCAACGCCGTACTTCCCGAGCGTGCCGTCGTTGAACAAAGCCAAAGCCACGTTCAAAGCCGTCTGCCCACCCATAGTTGGCAAAACCGCGTCGGGGCGTTCTTTTTCGATGATCTTGGCGACGATTTCGGGGGTAATCGGCTCGACATAGGTCGCGTCGGCCATATCCGGATCGGTCATGATCGTCGCTGGGTTCGAATTGACGAGGATGATGCGATAACCCTCTTCGCGCAGCGCCTTGCACGCCTGCGTCCCCGAATAATCAAACTCACACGCCTGCCCAATGATGATGGGGCCAGCGCCGATGATAAGGATCGATTTTATGTCAGTACGTTTGGGCATTTAATTCATATTTCCAAAGGCCCCAGCCGCACTTTCACGAATACGACAGAGTGTAGAGGATGTCAGTGCGCAGCACATAGAACAGAGGGCCGGCATTAGGCTATTCACCCCATCATCCCCGCGAATTTTTCGAACAGATAATGGCTGTCCTGCGGTCCGGGTGAGGCTTCTGGGTGATATTGCACCGAAAATGCGGGTTGGTCGGCGAGTTCAAAGCCGCAATTGCTGCCGTCGAACAGGCTGATATGCGTGGCCTTCGCGTTGGCGGGCAAGGTATCTGCATCCACGGCAAAGCCATGGTTCATGCTGGTAATCTCGACCGCGCCGTCGCTCAGGCGCTTGACCGGATGGTTCGCGCCTCGGTGACCCTGATGCATCTTTTCGGTCTTCGCGCCGACCGCGAGGCCAAGCATCTGATGCCCGAGGCAAATGCCGAACAAAGGCTTTTTGGTTTCCAACCACTGCTTGATGACCGGAACGGCATATACACCAGTCGCGGCGGGGTCGCCGGGGCCGTTCGACAGGAACAGACCGTCGGGCGCGTGCGCCATGATTTCTTCGAATGTTGCAGTTGCGCTCACGATGGTAACGTCGCAACAGACATCGACCAGATTGCGCAGGATATTGTGCTTTATCCCGTAATCGATGGCGACGACTTTTTTGCTGCCCTTGGCAGGGGCGGCATAGCCAGAACCCAGCTTCCAAAGGCCCTGATCCCAACCATAAGTCTGCAACGTCGTTACATCCTTGGCCAGGTCCATGCCTTCCAAACCAGCCCATGCCTTTGCGCGTGCCAACAATGCAGGCAAGTCGAAATCGCCGCTCGCCGAATGTGCAATCACGGCGTTTGGCGCGCCGGCAACACGGATAAGCCGGGTCAGTGCGCGGGTATCCACGCCCGAAATGCCAATGCGGCCATTGGCCTTCATCCAGGCGTCAAAATGCTGTGTGCTGCGGAAATTCGATGGGTCCGTCACGTCCTGACGCACGATAGCGCCAAGGGCGTGCGGGTTCAGCGCCTCGACATCTTCGGGGTTGGTGCCGACATTGCCAATATGCGGGAAGGTGAAGTTGATGATTTGCCCGGCATAAGACGGGTCGGTCATGACTTCTTGATAGCCGGTCATCGCGGTGTTGAAGCAGACTTCGCCAACGGCTTGAGCTTCTGCGCCAAAGCCCTTGCCCCAGATAACTTCCCCGGACGCCAAAACCAATACCCCCGTCGCTCCAGAAGGCGCGCGCGAAGAAATGGGGTCGGCCATGATGGGGTCGCTCCTGTGAGACGGATTACAGCAATGTCGCTAAGGGATTGCGCCTAGAGACGGCGGGCGGGTGCGTCAATCTGGAAATCGAGAAAGCTGTGGAATACATTATTTTAACTTTGCGTCCCCTGGGCCCGTGCGTGCAGAAACGGATTTACGCAGTGGCGCAGAGGACGCAGACATTGTTTGCACCGGCGTGTCGGCTTAAGGCCAGGCACATAACGTTGTTTGAAATGAGATTATAATGATTCGTGATACCATCAAGTCCGCCCAAATTACCGCTATGAAGGCTGGCGAAAAAGACCGGCTTGCTGCCGTTCGTCTTATCCTCGCCAAAATCAAAGACCGCGATATCGAACTGCGCACCGCATCGCAGCAGCCTGACGATGACGCGATGGTGGTTGAGGTCATGCAGAAGATGATCAAGCAACGCCGCGAATCTATCGCACTATATGAACAGGGCGGACGCGATGAGCTGGCCGCGATTGAAGCCGCCGAGCTTGCGATCATCGAGGATTTCCTGCCCGCACAAATGAGCGACGCCGAAACCAGCGCAGCCATTGAAGGCATCAAAGCCGAACTCGGCGCAGAGACCCTGAAAGACATGGGCCGTGTCATGGCGACGTTAAAAGAACGCCATGGCCCGCAACTCGACATGAGCAAGGCAAGCGGCCTTGTGAAGGCGGCGTTGTCGTAAACATGCTCCCTTACCGCCTGCGTGAGGGGAATACGATAATATGACCCTCACACCGCAATGGCTTGATGAACTGCGGTCGCGCACGACGCTTTCCGCGTTGATTGGCCGTTCCGTAAAGGTCACCAAGGCGGGGCGCGAGTTTAAGGCGTGTTGTCCGTTCCATAATGAGAAGTCGCCAAGCTTCACGATCAACGATGAAAAAGGCTTCTACCATTGCTTTGGCTGCGGTGCGCACGGAACGGCGATAGGTTTTCTGATGGAGTACTCCGGCGTCGGCTTTGTCGATGCCGTTAAAGATCTGGCGCAAAACGTGGGCATGACCGTGCCCGAGCAGGAAGATAATTTGCTGCCTGCGCAACGTGCAGAGCTGCAATCAAAAA
>CALDKP010000304.1 GCA_937898535.1 uncultured Sphingomonadales bacterium
ACGTTTTGAGGCGCGCGCCGCGTTGGCCGCCATTAACCGCACTAAGGTGACATCATTGCCCGGTGTGCCGACAATGTATCAAGCATTGCTCGATTGCCCGGATGTTACGAAAACCGACTTCACCAGCTTGCGCGTGTGTATTTCAGGTGGCGCACCTTTGGCGGCAGAATTGAAAGAACGCTTTGAAAAGGTAACTGGTGCAGTCGTGATTGAAGGTTATGGGCTAACCGAAAGCTCAGGCGTTGTGTCGTGCAATCCGTATGAAGGTACCAACAAGATAGGCAGCATCGGCCAGCCATTACCCGGCACCGATGTGAAATTGGTCGACAAGGAAGACCCGAGCAAGCCAGCGCCGGACGGCGAACCGGGCGAGTTGGTGTTTTCAGGTCCGCAGACGATGTGCGGATATTGGAACCGCAAAGATGCGGATGCTGAGGTGTTTCTGGGCAAATATTTGCGCACAGGCGATGTTGCAACGATCGACGAAGACGGCTTCATCCACATCGTTGACCGCTTGAAAGACATGATCGCGGTGGGCGGCTTCAAGGTGTTTCCAAGTCAGGTGGAAGATGTCCTCTACAAGCATCCTGCGGTCAAAGAGGCATTGGTTATCGGCGTGCCCGATGCGTATCTTGGCGAAGTGCCGCGCGCATTTGTGACTTTGCACGATGGCGTTACGCAAGATGGTGCGGAACTGACCGAATGGCTGAACCTACGTCTTGGAAAGCATGAACGGGTTCAAGGTGTCACCATCCTCGACGTCCTGCCAAAAACTATGATCGGAAAGCTCGACCGCAAGGCTTTGCGTTCCGCGGTTGGGTCGTAAGCATTCGGTTGCATGGTGACCGACCCTCCAGAGATCCGCAAAATCATCCATGTTGATATGGATGCGTTCTACGCCAGCGTAGAGCAGCGCGATAATCCCGAACTGCGCGGCAAGCCGGTCGCCGTCGGAGGATCTTCCAAACGCGGCGTTGTGGCCGCGGCAAGCTATGAAGCACGCGCGTTTGGAGTGCGATCTGCCATGCCTTCGGTGACGGCATTGCGGCAATGTCCGGACCTCATTTTCGTGAAGCCGCGGTTTGAGGCGTACAAGGCTGTGTCGCGTCACATTCGGGAGATATTTGCCCGGCACACCGATGTAATCCAACCTTTATCGTTGGATGAGGCATATCTTGACGTCACGCATGACAAACAGGGCATCGGTTCGGCCGTCAAAATTGCGAAAGCCATTCGCGCGGCCATTCGCGAAGAAACCGGACTAACCGCAAGTGCGGGTGTGAGCTACAACAAATTCATCGCCAAGCTGGCGAGTGACCAGAATAAACCTGATGGCATGTGCGTGATATTGCCCGAGCAGGGGCCGGAATTTGTCGCAAGCTTACCTGTGCGACGGTTCCACGGTGTTGGTCCGCGCACTGCCGAGAAAATGGCCAAGTTGGGGGTGCATACGGGTGCAGACCTTGCGCAAAAGGACGAGATTTGGCTGTCGCAGCATTTTGGCAGTTGGGGCGCTTATCTTTTCCATGCGGCGCGTGGGATCGACAACCGCCCTGTCAACGCCAATGCCGTGCGTAAATCTATTGGCGCTGAAAGCACCTATTTCGAAGATAAACGCAGCGAGGATGAATTACGCGAAGCCTTAGACGATATTGTCGAGATCGTTTGGGATCGTATTGATCGCAATCAAGCCCAAGGGAAAACGTTGGTCTTAAAGGCACGCTATTCCGATTTTCGGACCGTCACACGGTCGCGGACAGTTGGGCATATACTCTCTGACCGTTCGGCAATCGTGACGCTGGGCCATGCGCTGTTGGACCAGATTTTGCCTGTTGAAATGGGCGTTCGCCTGCTTGGACTGACATTGTCGGGACTTGTTGATCAAAATGAGATTGCCGCAGAGCCAACAATGCAGGGACAATTCGCATTTGACCACATTGAAAAATGAAACAATCGGCGTTATATCAGAAAACTGTAATGCAGTTATAATACAGGAAGCAGGATGGCCCGTCCACAAACTGATATAGAAGCCGGCAGAACTGCGTTGCTTGAAGTGGTCGACAACCTTGTTCGCAAACGCGGTTCGGTCGATATTTCCATGACGGATTTGGCCGCGGCGGCGGGTATGTCGCCGTCAAATCTGTATCGCTTTTTCGACAATAAGGAAGCTTTGTTAGAGGCTGTAGCCGAGCGTTTCTTCGAGGAAAAAATCCACATCATGGTGGAAGTAACCGAGTCCGACTTGCCGGTTCGTGAAAAAATGTATCAATATTTTGCCCGGCGCTACTTGGCTTCGGTCGAGCAGTTTGAGGCCGAGCCCGAGCTGCTAAAAAGCTATCTGGAAATTGGTCAGCAGCATTTCGAAGTGGTGCGCGGTTATGTGGACCTTGGTGACCATTATCTCGCGATCATCGTGGCCGAGGCTATGGAACAGGGCTATTTCGAAGGCCTTTCTATTGATGAGGCAGTATCGCTCATCAACCAAATGCTGCATTGCTATACAAACCCCGACATACTTTTTTACATCGGAACGACGAAGCTTGGCGTTGCGAAGTTGGCCATGATTGTGGATGCCGTGTTTCAAGGGCTAGGTAAAAAGATGGCGACCCAATCGGCACCCGGATCGCACATGAAAATCGTGTCTTAGCCGCCCGTGTTGGCCTTCGAAGTTATTGTCATGAAGGCAATGTGACGACCCGCACATATTCGCTTTTACAACACGCCTCCTCTGATTTAAGCAGGTGATTAAATTAGGGGAGAGAACAACGATGCGCGTCGAAAACGCAGTGTTTCCAGGCACGGAGCAAATCACGTCCTTTTTCGGCGGTCCTGAAAATGGACCCTTTGTGATGGTCAACCTTCTGAAATTTAAAGAGACCGCAGAATATGCCGATGGCAGCGATGCTGACCTTAGTGGCGCAAAGGCGTATGCCCGATATGGCAAGGGTATTCAAGCGTGTCTCGCCGCCGTCGATGGCAAGCAGATTTATGCCGGGCCAGTAGCCGGCCTGATGATTGGCGAGGTTGAAGAACTTTGGGACATGGTTGCGTTGGTCGAATACCCTTCGCTGGCGGCCATGCAGAAAATGATGTCCTCCCCGGAATATCGGGCGATTGAAGTGCATCGCAAAGCTGGCCTCGCCGGCCAACTCAACATCCGCACAAGCCAGATTGGACGCTGACATCATGAAACCTATCAAAAACCGCATCACCGAATTGCTTGGCGTTGAATATCCTATCATTCAGGCCCCCATGGGCTGGATCGCGCGGGCGCAACTGGCGTCGGCCGTTTCAAACGCCGGTGGACTTGGAATCATCGAAACGTCATCCGGCCAATTGGAGGAAGTGCGCGCGGAAATCATCAAGATGCGCGAGCTGACGGACAAGCCATTTGGCGTGAACATTGCTCAAGCCTTTGTCCGCGATCCCGGCATCGTGGATTTCGTGGTCGATCAGGGCGTTAAATTTGTCACGACTTCTGCTGGCGACCCGAACAAATATTGCGGTCCGCTAAAGGCTGCGGGTCTGACCGTCTTTCACGTTGTTCCGACTTTGGCCGGCGCGTTGAAGGCGATTGAGGCGGGTGTCGATGGCCTGGTCGTCGAAGGCGGCGAGGGCGGCGGGTTTAAAAATCCCAAAGATGTTGCGCTCATGGTCCTGTTGCCGCTCATCCGGAGCAAAGTCGACGTGCCGATCGTCGCAGCCGGCGGAATGGTCTGTGGACGGACGATGGCGGCGGCGTTCGCGCTGGTGCCGGCCGCATTGTCCGAGCCGCCGGCGTAATCGACGAATTCCTTGCGTTCGTGCTCGGCGAACTCGTCGACCGGATGGTCGCGGCGGCGGGGGAGTCCTGATGCGCGCCCTCCGGTCGAAGGTCGCTCTGCTGCCCCTGCTCGGCGGCATCCTGGCCGACCGGTTCATCGGCACGCGCAAGGCCATCGCG
>CALDKP010000305.1 GCA_937898535.1 uncultured Sphingomonadales bacterium
AAGCTAGTGACTGGAGTTCAGACGTGTGCTCTTCCGATCTGACCTCGAAAATCGATAGCCGTACCATATTGGGCGAACAGGGTGCCGAACAGCTGCTGGGCAAGGGCGACATGCTGTATATGGCGGGCGGTCGCGGGCTGACGCGTATCCATGGTCCATTTGTTTCCGATGATGAAGTCCGCCGCGTGGCAGACCATTGGCGCGGCCAAGGGCAGCCGGAGTATATCCAGGCAGTGACTGAAGAACCCGAAGACGGCGGTTTCGATTTTGGCGGAATGGGCGGCGACGACAGCGAGGAAGATGCGCAATATCGCAAGGCGTGCCAGATAGTATTTGAAAGCCAAAAGGCATCAACGAGCTGGATTCAGCGTCAGCTGCGGATTGGCTATAACAGCGCAGCCCGGTTGATTGATCGTATGGAAGAAGACGGCTTCATTAGCGCGCCGAACCATATTGGTCGCCGCGAAGTGCTTCGTGACCGGACCGGCGAGCCGCTTTAGACGTTAAGACGGGGTTCAAGGCGGTTGCCGTAGCAGCGATTGAACCCCTCCCAAGGAAACCAGAATGACCTTTCGAAATTACGTCTTAATGCTCGCGCCTGTTGCCATGATTGCAGCCGCGCCGTCGACTGCGCAATCGCAGTCGGAACGCATGGCGCGCGTGAACACCCATATGAAGACAGTTGGCACCATGACCGCGAACTTCACGCAGACGGATCGCAACGGTGGGCTTTTAACCGGCAAGCTTTTGCTCAAGCGCCCGGGCCATGTGCGTTTTGAGTATCAAAAAGATGTGCCGTTGTTGATCGTTGCCGATGGGCGCGCGCTGACCATGGTCGACTATGAAGTGAAACAAGTGCAGCGCTGGCCAATCCGTAATAGCCCGCTTGCCGCGTTGCTTGACCCGGGCAAGGACTTGGCGCGCTTTGGTAAGTTGGCCCCCACATCGACCGATGATGTCATCAGCGTCGAAGTGCGCGACCCGAAACGGCCTGAATATGGTACCATTACCATGATATTTGTCAGCAAGGCAGGCGCGCCTGGTGGATTGACGCTGAACGGATGGGTTGCGCTTGATTCCAAAAACAATCGCACGAGTATCCGACTCAGCAACGTCACGTATAATGGGGCAATCGCCGACAGCGCGTTTTCGTGGAAAGATCCACGGCCTGTCAGACGGAAATCTTAAAATTGGTCGACGAACCGATGCTAACTGCCGACAAGCTGCCAATCTGAACAGATTTGTTCATGTGAACGACAGGAAAGTCACCCTATAATTTGATGGTCAGCGATTGAGAGTTCGTGTGGTTTTCCCCCTGTTGCCCACGACGTTAAATCGTTGCTGATACCCGCGTGACGAACGCAAGCTTAGCCCTCATCCCACATGCCCCCGGGATGAGGGCTTTGCTTTTTTGGCATGGATTTCACTTCACCGACTTGCTCCTGCCGCTTCTGGCATATAGGGCCATATTCTTATGTCCCAGACCATCCGTATCGCCTCGTGGAATATCAATTCGGTTCGCGCCCGCATCGACATTGTCGAACGCTATCTGAAAGAAGAAGCGCCCGACGTCCTGTGCCTGCAGGAAACCAAAGTCATCGACAGCCTGTTTCCGGAAGGATTGTTTCGGCAACTTGGCTATCGCCATATGGTTTTGAATGGCCAACCCATGCACCACGGTGTGGCCATTGTAAGCAAGCTGCCCTTAATCAACCGCCGCGTTGAAGATTGGCAAGCGAATGGCGAAGCGCGGCATGTGGGTGCGGAGTTGAATGTCGATGCCGCAAAGGGCGTCCGGATCGATAATGTCTATATTCCGGCTGGCGGCGAAGTTCCCGACAGCGAAGTGAATTCGAAATTCGGACAAAAGCTTGGGTTTCTTTCGCGCATGACCGAGTGGTCGCGTGCAGTCACCAGCCCGACCATATTGACGGGTGATTTCAACGTCGCACCGCTTGAGCATGACGTTTGGAGCCATAAGCAACTCGTCAATGTCGTCAGCCACACAAAGATTGAATGCGAACATCTTGCCGCGATCAAGGAAGCTGCGGACTGGGTCGATATCGCGCGGCATTTTGTCGAACCGTCGAAGAAGCTGTACACATGGTGGAGCTATCGCGCGCAGGATTGGGAGACATCGGATCGTGGCCGCCGGCTTGACCATATGTGGGTGACCCCTGACTTGAAGGAGAAAGCCAAGTCGCATGTGGTGCATAAGCATGTGCGCGGATGGGGCAAGCCATCGGACCATGCGCCTATCGTAACGGAATTTGCCTTTTGAGCGGTGCGCCCGCAATTGAAGGCGATGCGCGCCGTGCGGCGCTGGCCATTGACGCGCTGCGTCGTGGCTGGGCCATCAATGTTGAACATCTCGGCCAAGCCCTCTGCCTTTTGCCGATAGAAACCGCACGCGACGCTGCGGGTGCGCACGCGATCCTGCTTTCTGCGAGCCGCGCGGCCACGCTCAAACTCATGAACCAGCGCGCCGCCGCCGATACCGTTTTGCCGGTTATGATAAAGGCGCCAGCGGACCTTGATATCAACCTTGCGATGGCGGTGGCGGATCCAACGCTTGACTTGCGCTACCCGATGAAGGGCCCGTTTGAAGCATTGGCCCTCGCCGATGGGCCATCTGCTGCTGCGGCCATTGAGCTTGCGCGGCTTGCCGGGTTGCTTCCGGCCTTTTTGGTGTTGGCGGATTCGGGAAGTGCGACCGCGACAGTATCACCGCAGGACGTCGCTGCGTTTGACGATAGCGGGGCGTTGCACATTGCGGCGCGCGCACGGTTGCCGGTTGCTGCAAATGTTGATGCTGAGATCGTCGCATTTCGAACCGCCGTTGATGCGTCCGACCATGTCGCGCTGCTGATGGGCAAACGCGATGGAACGCCGCCCGTGGTTCGGTTGCATAGCGAGTGCTTGACGGGCGATGTCCTTGGCAGCCTGAAGTGCGATTGCGGCCCCCAACTGCACGAAGCCTTACAACAAATCGCCGACGCAAATTGGGGCATACTTTTATATTTGCGTCAGGAAGGCCGTGGCATTGGCCTGATCAACAAACTGCGTGCGTATGCGCTTCAGGATCAGGGATTTGACACCGTCGATGCAAACACCCGATTGGGCTTTGCCATTGATGCGCGCGATTTTTCGGTCGCCGCCCGTATGCTTGAACTGCTGGGCATATCCAACGTTCGATTGCTCACGAATAACCCTGAAAAAGTTGAAGGCCTTAGGTCCGCAGGCATATCTGTCGAGGAACGATTGCCGCTAAAAATCGCGGCGAACCCGCATAATGCGCATTATCTCGAAACGAAAAAGAGCCGCACGGGGCACGCGCTTTAGCCGCTTGCCTTAATCAGCCACGCATGATTAAACTTGGCTAATGCGGCAAGCCGAGGGCTTTATGTGAAACAGACGGAACATCTGGCGCAAATTGCAGCATGTTTCCGCTGTCCGGATTTTGAGGCAAACCTCATTCTGGGCGGCGCGCAATATCGGGAATATGCCCACCGCGCCCCTGTTGCGTTTCGCGGCGACGTTTCGGCGCATCTCTATCTTGTTCTGGATGGCCTCGCTTCGGCCGATTTATACGGTCCCGACGGGCAATATGCGCGGTTGGCGGGATATGGCGCCGGCGAATTATTTGGCGCGTACCCAACGACTGTCCGGCATCGTGCGGATATCGTGGCAGAGGGTTCGTTGTCAGTATTGATAATGGAGACGGCATTTATTTCAGGACTGGCGCAATCGCACGCCCGAATCGCACAGGGCATATCAGAATTCATGGCGCGTCAGCTTGACCTGCTGCTGGATCGTATGGCTGCCCGCATCGGCTTGTCGGCGAACGGGCGTTTCTATCAGGCGTTGCTCTCGCGGGCCGATTCGGATGGTTGGATCAAGCCTTTGCCCGTTGTGTCGGCGATGGCCGTGGGTGTGAATACCACACGCGAGACAGCATCGCGTGCGTTGGCCCATCTGTTGCGCAGAGGTATCGTCAAACGCCATGATCACGGGCTGGAGATTGTCTCCATACGGATGTTGGAGGATCTGGTTATTTGAACCTTATTGGGGTTCGCGAAGGCCCTCTTCGTCGCGTGACGATCTGGGTTCACGGCGCCCTATAGCGCGTTCGATAAATGCGTCATCCAAAGGTTCGGGTTCAGTCGCTGGCATTGCACCGGGATCGTCAAGCGCAGGGTCCCCCTCAATCGGCATGCCGTTTTCGTCGAGCAGCAATCCACCTTCCCCTTCACCAAGCAAAAGCTCTTCGCCCTCTAATTGTTCGGGGAAGGTTACTTCAGTCGCAAAATTTTCAACGGGTCGGCCGGACACTGCAACCCGCATATAGGCTGCCCAAGCTTGCGCTGGCGCACGGCCGCCTTCTAATCCGCCGATCGAGCGCGCATCGTCGCGGCCCATCCAGACGCCTGTTGTCAAACCACTCGAAAATCCAAGGAACCATCCGTCCTTGTTGCTTGTCGTGGTGCCTGTCTTTCCTGCGACGGGACGGCCGATATTGGCGGCCCGGCCCGTACCCGTTGCAACCGCCGTCTGCATGAGATCCGTCATGGCGGCGGCGACCCAATCTTCCACCAATTGCGAGGATTTAGCGGGCTTTGCTGTATATAAAATCTCGCCGTCAATGGTGGTGACTTTGGAGATACCATAAGGGGTAATGCTGCGGCCATTGGCACCCACGGATGCAAATGCCTGCGTCATGTCGATAACGCGCGTCTCGGATGTCCCAAGTACCATGGAAGGCCGCGTGTTGATGGGTGTCGAAATGCCGAAACGGCGTGCCATGTTGGCAATGCTGCTGGTGCCAACTTCTTGCCCCAATTGCGCCGCAACCGTATTTTTCGAATAGGCAAATGCCGTTCGCAGTGAAATTTCACCGGCGTAATTTCCGTTGCTGTTTTTGGGCTGCCAGCCTTCGATTTCAACGGCCTTATCTTCGACCATATCTTCAGGACGGAACCCGGCTTCCAACGCGGCAAGGTAGACGAACAATTTCCAAGCCGAGCCTGGTTGCCGGACTGCGGTAACCGCACGGTTATAATTGCTGGTTACATAATCGGTGCCGCCAACCATGGCTTTCACGGCACCATCGCGATCAATCGACACCAGCGCACCTTGTGCACCGCGCGGAGCGTTTGCCGCTATCGCCGCCGTTGCTGCACGCTGCATTCTCAGATCAAGCGTGGTCCAAACATCAATGGGCTTCTCGGTCTCGTCGATCAGGCTGTCCAATTGTGGCAAAACCCAATCGGTGAAATAGCGCACGCTATCTTGCGGTTGCTGTTTCGCCATTTTCACGTCAGCCGGTTTCACCTCTGCGGCTTCGGCAGCCGAGATCATCCCGGCGTCCTGCATGACTCCGACGACCACCGTTGCGCGATCAATCGCAGCCTGTGCATCTGCCGTTGGCGAATAATGCGATGGCGCCTTTACAAGGCCTGCAATGATGGCGGCTTCGGCGACGCTCAGCTCTTCCGCGCCATGATCGAAGAATTTCCGGCTCGCCGCATCAACACCATAAGCACCGCCGCCGAAATAGACCTTGTTCAGATATAATTCGAGTATCTGGTCCTTCGAGAATTTCGTTTCCATCGCCAGCGCAAGGATGACCTCGCGGATTTTGCGCCCGAATTCCTTGTTGCTGTTCAGGTAAATGTTGCGGGCCAGCTGCTGCGTGATCGTTGATCCACCTTGGGTCCAGCGCCCATCAATTGCGCGCACGTAAAGCGACCGCGTGATCCCAATAGGGTCGACACCCGGGTGGATATAATAGCGCCGGTCTTCAACCGCGACCATCGCGTCCTTCATTTCAGATGGCAGCTGGTTAATGCTCAGCCATCGGCCGAAACTTGGGCCAAGTGATTGGATAACTGTGCCATCGGCAGCACGGACGCGGATCATCTGGCCGTTGGGCGATGCCTTTAAATCTTCAAAACTGTCGATTTCGCCGCGGGCGATGGCCACAAAAATGCCCAATACCATGACGCCAAGCAGCGCCGCGATGACGCCGCCTTTGATGATACGTAAAATCCACGTTCCCATTGGGCGACGTTCTTTCGAAATTTTGCGCGCGCGTGCCATTGCGCAGGGTGTTAATGGGTCGCGGACTCGCCGACAAGCGCGTTCTTATTCGGGGTCGAATGTCAGCGCTGCGCTGTTGATGCAGTAGCGCAGCCCGGTTGGCCCGGGACCATCGGGAAATACATGCCCCAAATGCCCTTCACACGCCGCACAACGCACCTCGGTGCGGACCATGCCGTGCGAGACATCGGTATGCTCATCAATGGCTGCACCGTCCGTAGGCGCGGTAAAGCTTGGCCAACCCGAACCGCTGTCAAATTTGGTATCCGATGCGAACAAGGTCGTACCGCATCCAGCGCAGCGGAATTCGCCATCGCGCTTTTCATCGGTCAATTTACCCGCAAAGGCTCGTTCGGTTCCAGCCTCACGCAGAACATGATATTGGACCGGGTCCAATTCTGCGCGCCACTCGGCTTCGGACTTGATAATTTTTTCCATAAAACGGCCTTTCGTTGATGCGAATGTGGGCCTGTTTGCCATCGGGTTCAAGAGCCCAGTTTAACAGATATTTTACCATGTTTGACCTATGTCATGCAGGCTATGACAAGACCAGGTCGTAAGCTGCGCGCTGTGGGGGCGTTGGGGCTATTGCCGTTGCTGCTCGCAGCGGGTGAGGGAGGCTGTCTGCTGTGCGCAGGCGGCGCGCCAACTGCATTGACCGAAACCGATCACAGCGTGCCGCTTTCCATCGAAATCACAACGAAATTGGACTTTAGCCGCGCCGCTTTGCCGGCTTCGGGGGGCGGCCAAATCGAACTCGATCCGCAAAGCGGAAACAAGCGCGTTGGCGGCGGAATGGTCGACTTGGGCGGAGCCGCTTTGGTAGGAACAGCTATCGTCACCGGTGAGCCCGGACGCGCCGTTCGTATCGATATGCCCAGCAGCGCGCGCATGACATCGGCGGCAGGTGGCGTTGTTGAAATCATTGGCCTGCGCACCAACTTGTTCGGCGCATCACGTCTTGATTCCACAGGGCGGCTGGAATTTTCATTTGGCGGCACGTTGGTTGTGCGGGGGAATGTCGCTGGCACATTCCGCGCGCGCATTCCCATCACTGCGCAATATCAGTAATCAGGCGCGGCGCGATGCTGCACGCGCAATACGGACAAGCTCTTCTTCCAATATCGTGCCAGCCAGTCCATCGCGGACATGCATAAGCTTGGATTCCACCTCAAGCAGATGGCTGTTCAATCCCGCAAGCCGCACCGATGGCCAGCGCGCAAGTTGCTGCGCGTAGTTGTCGGCGTCTTTCCAGAATATCGAACGGGTCGCTTTGACTACTGCCCCGGGGTTCGAACCATTGTCGACCTTTGCGCGCATAGAAGCGAGCAATGTTACCCGCCGCTGCATTGCGCGGATGATGCGGATGGCATCGACCCCCATGTCACGCGCGGCGACAAGTTCACGCCCCGTCCCCCGCAAATCGCCGCCCATGACTTGATGGATGAGGCCATTGATATTTTCCTCGCCCGTTTCCGCGGACAAGGCTTCGAATATGGGGACTTCAACCGTCGCCGGGCGTTGCGGTGACGAATCATGATATAAGGACAGCTTTTCGATTTCAGCCTGCGCCAGTTTCCGGTCCTGACCCGTGTAGCGCGCAATCCGTGCGGCCAGTGGCCGGTCAATCTTCAGCCCCATGGTGGCTGCGTATGCCATTACGGCGGCTGCAGCATCGCCTTCCTCAGGCAGATAACAAATATGCACCATCGCGCGCGGGTGGGCTTCGACAAGCTTGCGCAACTTGCTTGCCTTGGTCAGATTGCCTGCGGTCGCGATGACCGGATTGGCTTCGCCTTCAAGGGCGAGCAGGTTTTCGACGGCGGCAACGCCTTCTTCCCGGCGGAAGTTCAGCCGGATGTGGCGCTTATCGCCGAATAATGACAGCGCCGACGCCTCGTCCGCCAGAAGCGCGGGGTCATTACGAATACGGTCGCTATCGATATCGATCCGTTCGGAACCCGTCAGCGCCGCGGACATTTGCGATGCAATGTCCGCGGCGGCCGATTCATCCTGCCCAAAAATGAAAAACAGCCGGATTTCCGGACGTGTGCCAATCGCACTTATAAAGCTGCGTTCTTTTGCGTTGCTCATTCGCCGCGGGCGTAGATTGAAAGCCGGGTGACAATCTGATCCGCAACCTTCTGCGTCAGATTCTCCAGCGCGCTGTTTTCACCAGCGATGGTGGCATATTCCGAACCGGCGACGTCGATGCCTGCGTCGGACCCTGCGGTTGCATCAAGCACGGTTTCACCGGTCGCGACGGAGATCAG
>CALDKP010000306.1 GCA_937898535.1 uncultured Sphingomonadales bacterium
GCACTGCCTGCCTTAGCCGACGCAATGCTCGTGCTTGCGGGCACGGGCGAAAGCGAAGCCGCATTGCGCGCGTTAGCAAAGCGAATCGGCGTTGGCGATCGGGTGCGCTTCATGGGCGCGGTGCCGCATGATGACTTACCCGCATTATTTGCAGCGGCGGATGTCATGGCACTGGTGTCATCCAGCGAAGGCATAGCCAATGCCTGGGTGGAGGCGCTTGCCTGTGGCACGCCCATCGTCGCCAGTGACGTGGGCGGTATTCGGGAGCTCATGAAAAACGACGCAGCAGGCCGGATCGTTGCCCAAGACCCGCGAGCCATCGCGGCTGCGGTGCAGTCCATACTGGCCAACCCACCGCAAGCAGCGGATGTCACTGCGAACGTGCAGGCATTCTCCTGGAAAGAGAATGCCCGCCAGTTAGCCGACTTTTTCCGGACGGTGTCCGGACGTCAGGATTAAGATTCAAAACCTTCGATGATGCGCTCGGCCTTTGAACCGGCTTCATCGGACGGCACAAAGCTGTGCGAACCGACCTTGAGCCAGATGAGGATTGGCGCAGCCTGATAAATCGAAGAGTATGTTCCAACGACAATACCGAACGCCATCGCGGCGCTAAACCCGAAAATAACGTCTGGCCCGAACAGCACGAGCACGATCAACGGCAGCGAGATCGACACGCTGGTCATAACCGTACGCGACAATGTTTCGTTGACCGAAAGGTTCAAGAGCGAGGCCATTTCCATCTTGCGGAATTTCATCAGGTTTTCGCGAATACGGTCATACACAACCACGGTGTCGTTCAACGAATAACCGATAATCGTCAGCAGGGCCGCGATGATGTTCAGGTCGAACTCCCAACCTGTCAGCGCGAACAGGCCGAAGGTGAGCGTTACGTCGTGGACAAGCGACCAAATGGCGCCCACGCCGAACTGCCATTCGAACCGGAACCAGATGTAAATCGATACACCAGCCATCGCCGCGAGCAGCGCGAGGATACCCTTGCTGAACAGTTCTTCTGATACTTTACCGGACACAGAGTCCACACCGTCAATGCGGACGTCGGGGTGACCAGCTTTCAAGGTTTCGGTGATCTTTGTCGCCATGGCGTTGGCAAGCTCAGGATTCTTGTCTGCGCCATCAGGCAATTTCATGCGGATCGAGACCTGATTTTCCGCGCCAAAACGCTGAATGGTCGGATCGCCATAGCCGAGCTTCGCAACGGTCTCACGCAATTCAGTGACCGGCGCGGATGCACTTTGCGTGAATGTCGCGCGGATCATCTGGCCGCCGATAAAATCGACACCAAAGTTCAGGCCCTTTGCAGCCACCAAGCCGACTGACGCGACCATGAGCAACAGGCTGATGCCAAAGGCCCATGTCCGCCATTTCAGGAAATCGATATTCGTATCGTCAGGAACGAGTTTGAGCAGTTTCATATCTATATCCTCAAATCGTCAGGTCATGGGGACGCGTGCGTTTCACCCAGCGTGAGACCCACATGCGCGTGATGGTAACAGCGGTGAAAACCGATGTGACGATCCCGATCATCAATACCACTGCGAAACCGCGAATTGGTCCGGAGCCAAAAATGAACAGCAATACCGCCGCAATGACGTTGGTGCTGTTCGCGTCAAAAATGGCGCGACTGGCTTCTTTGTAGCCAAATTCAATCGCTTGCACGACACGGCGGCCACGTTTCAATTCTTCGCGAATACGTTCGTTGATCAGCACGTTTGCGTCAACCGCGGCACCAATGGTCAGAACGAAGCCCGCAATACCCGGCAGCGTCAGCGTTGCATTGGCAAATGCCATTACGCCAAGGATCATGGCAACGTTGATAATCAAGGCGAAGTTGGCGTACATGCCGAACCGGCCATAAACGAGGAACATCAGTACCAGAATTGCAGTGGTTCCGATAACCGCAGCCAAAATGCCGCGACGGATGGAGTCGGCACCCAAATCCGGGCCAACCGAACGTTCCTCAACAATTTTCAGATCAACAGGCAATGCACCCGACCGAAGCGAGATGGACAGCGCGTTGGCGCTTTCCGTCGTGAAGCTTCCCGAAATCTGCGAGACACCTCCAAAAATGGGTTCACGAATTTGCGGCGCGGAAATAACCTGTCCGTCCAACACGATGGCGAACAGCTTGTTGACGTTCTGCTGCGTCATACGGGCAAACTTCTGCCCGCCTTCGCTATCAAACTGAATGGTGACCGCAGGCTCATTTGTCTGCGAGTCGAATGTCGGGTCTGCTTTAACCAGCTTGTCGCCCGAAATTCCGCCCAACCGGCGCACGGCAATGTACGGCAGACCAGAGGGGTTATCGGGATAGGGCAGAACTTGGCTGCCAACGCGGGCCTTGCCCTGCGCGGTCTGATCGGGATCGGCTTGCTCGTCGACAAGTTTGAACTCAAGCTTGGCCGTCTTACCAATCAATGCCTTCAGCGCCTCTGGATCATCCAATCCGGGGACCTGAACAACGATGCGGTTTTCACCCTGACGAATGATCGTCGGCTCAAGCGTACCCAAGGCGTTAATGCGGCGATCGATGACATCCTTCGCGGTGTCCATCGCTTGGTCGAGTGCCGTTTCATCGCCCGCGCCCGCTGGAGTCAGGATCATGCGGTTGCCGTCGTTCACGCCGATGTTCCAGTCGCGGCTGCCGGTTGCATTGCTGGTCAGCGGCAACAACGCCTCGCGTGCTGCGTCGACTTGCGCGGGGCTATCGACGGTGAAGCTCAATTGTCCGTTGGCACGCGACACATCCGAAATCGCAATCCGCGGTTCAGCGCGTCGCATTGCTGTTCTGACGCTATCTTCCAAAGCTTCCAACCGCGTCTCGGCAAGCTGCGAGGTGTCCGCCTCAAGCAGAATGTGGCTACCACCCGCAAGGTCAAGACCAAGGTTGATGGTCGGCGTCGGCACAAATTGCGCGAGCTGCGCCCTGATGTGGGTAGGCAACACGCTTGGTATGGCGAAAAGCACACCCAGAATAATCAGGGTGTTGAGCATCCATACGCGCCAACGGGGGAAATCAAGCATAGGCTGGGTCCGAACGAACTGGGAAAACGGAATTTGGGGTCAGCATGAATGCTGTTCAACCCCGGCGATTAATCGTTAGCAGCTTTAGCACCGCGTGGCTGGACGTTGGCGATGGTGGATTTAACCGCCTTCACCCGCACATTTGGTGCGATTTCGACTTCGACATAGTCATCGGCAACTTTCGTTACCTTGCCCATCAAGCCACCTGCAGTGACAACGTCATCATTCTTCTGCACCGCGTTGATTTTCGCCTCATGCTCCTTGGCGCGCTTTTGCTGCGGGCGAATGAGAAACATGTAGAATACGACGAAGATCAAAAGCAGGGGGAACAGCTGCACAAAAAATGCCGAACCACCCGCGCCACCAGCTGCTGCGCTCAAGATAACAAACTCCATCGGAAACCTCACAATTTAAAAAAGGCGCCCAATGCAGGCGCGGTCCTGAACAATCGGGCGCGATTATCACCTGCACCCACCTGACGCAACGTCAAAGCGTCCAAACCGCGCTTGCTTTTAGGAAACCAGCGCCATATAGGCGCGCTTCCACTGGCCTCAGCGAGGTCTTTGGCGGTCGGGACGTAGCGCAGCCTGGTAGCGCATCACACTGGGGGTGTGGGGGTCGCAGGTTCGAATCCTGTCGTCCCGACCAATTAATCAAAAAAATATTCATGAAAACCGACCGCAACGCGCCAGCGCTGCGGCTTTGCGTTTTTCACTTTCCTACAAATAACCATATTGGTTATTATTGTTGCGAAAGTGAGGACTCGACAACAATGAAACATATTGACGCGCTGATTGATGGCCTGATTGCCCGTGAAGGCGACTATGTACATCATCCGGCGGACAGAGGCGGCCCGACGCGTTGGGGCATTACCGAGGCGGTGGCGCGTCGGCACGGCTATCATGACAAAATGACCCAGCTGCCCCGGGCCGAAGCCGCAGCAATTTACAAACGCATATATTGGGACGCACCCTGCTTTACCGATGTCGCCGCAATTGCGCCAAATTTGGTGGCGGAATTGTTTGATACCGGCGTCAATATGGGCACCGGAACGGCAACGGGTTTTCTGCAACGCGCGTTGAACGCATTGAATCGAAATGGGCGGGACTATGCGGATATTGCAGTTGATCGCAAAATGGGTGCGGCAACTTTGTCCGCGTTGTCTGCCTTTTTCGACAAACGTGGACGCTCCGCAGAAAATGTTCTGCTGAAGGCAATGGATGCGCTGCAGGGTGCCCATTATGTCCGGCTGGCTGAGGCAAGACCATCGCAAGAAGCCTTTCTTTATGGCTGGTTATCGAACCGTATTGGATAAATAAAAAGGATTTTATTATGGCATTTGTTGACGGATTAATTGGGCCAATTGCCAGCATCATCGACAAAATCATTCCCGATCCCAAGGCGCGTGATACCGCCAAGCTTGAACTGCTTAAATTACAGGGCAGTCAGGAGCTCGAGAACATAAGGACGCAGCTGTCGGGCATCTTGGCCGAGGCGCAATCGGCGGACCCATGGACAAGCAGAGCGCGGCCAAGCTTTTTATACGTCATGTATGCAATGCTGTTGTGGGCTATTCCGATGGGGCTGATTTCCGCCATCCAGCCCGAGACAGCCGCCAACATCGCGGCGGGCATGAATGCGTATCTCAACGGCTTGCCAGAGCCATTGTACGCGCTGTTTGGTACAGGCTATCTTGGGTACACCGTCGCGCGCCAATGGGGCATCTCGCGGGGAACGGAAAAATAGTTGCGTATGAAGGCATTCATCCGTTACCCCTTAATACCCAATAGGGTTTATGGAACTGAGGAGAACCGATATGAAGAAAGTTGTCGCAACTGTTGCTGCTCTCGCATTCACAATTTCGCTCGCTGCATGCGGCGAAGCTGGCGAAAAGGCAGCTGAAGAAACCGCCGAAGCAGCCGACGCAACTGGCGAAGCTGTTGAAGCGGGTGCAGAAAATGCCATGACTGCTGCTGAAGGTGCAGCTGACGCCACTGCAGAAGCAGCAGGCGAAGCTGCCGACGCAACCGCTGATGCTGCTGCCGATGCAACTGCAAAGACCGGTGCTGCCGTTGAAGCAGCTGGCAAGGACATGAAGGAAGCAGCCAAGTAAGAGGCTTTTTCCCGAAAAACATGAAGCCCGCCCTGCCCCGTGCACCGGCGGGCTTTTTTGTGCCGTTTTACCTTACACGAAGTCGGGGAATAATGACGTTCTGGTCCTGACTGGATCAAGACCATAATGCCGCGCGAGCGCATCGCTGGCGAATTGTTCAAACCGCAACGTCGGCTTGAGATCACGACCTTCATATAATTGTGAGGTCTTCAACCCCGGCCAATCCGCGACAATGTTGCCGCCGTTGGCGAGCGCGCCACCAAACAGCATAGCCGCGGAGGCCGTTCCGTGATCCGTGCCGCCAGTTCCGTTGAACGCCACGGTCCGGCCAAATTCGGTAGCTACCATTACCAATGTATTTTGCCACTCACTGCCAAGGGAATCGCGCAGGGAGCCAATGAGCGCATCAACTTGCTTGAGCGCTCCGTTCAGTCGCCCCTTTTGCTGAAAATGCGTGTCCCAGCCATTTGTTTCCAACATCACGACGCAGGCACCATTGGGGCCCTGCATAAGTCCAGCCGTCATCTGCCCCAGCGCAGCACCGCCTTTCAGCGCTTGATCCGCCGGTGTGCCAGCCATGGCCTCAGTCGCTTGAGCGCCACTCCATAAAGCCGAAAGCTGTGCATCCTCGGCATATAGGTTGGTCAAGCGCGCCATAAGGTCTGCATTGGCGTCGGGCATGCGCGACGGCGCATAGCTGTTCGCGGCTATCGGCCCCCGCAAGGCGAGCGGCACCGACGGTGCGACCGCCAGTCCTTTGGCATCATCATGGGGCAACAGCGTCAATAGCCGCCCAAGCCACCCGTCATCGCGGCCATAAGGGCGGCCTGCACCTGACTCCAATATGTTTTGTGCATCGAAATGTGATCGCTCACGATAAGACGACGCCAACGCATGCGCAAAACTAGCCTGTTTCAGCGCAAACAGTTTCGCACTTTCCGCCATGGCCGGATGCAACGTGAACATATCGTCAAGCTTGGTCCCCGTTGCTGCATCCGCCGCCAAATCCCCGCGCGCGCGCAGGAAATCGGGATCACCCGTCGGCGCTAACGTCGCCAATCCATCAGCCGCCCCGCGCTGGATGATGAACACAAATTTCTTGTTGGCGCCAGATGCGGCCCAGCCAGTCCGCGGAAATGCGGCAACACCCAGACCCAAAACACCGGAGGTCACAAAATAGCGTCGGTTCAGCATAGCCCTATCTCCGCAAAAATTCAGGGGACAACAACAACAGTGCAAGCCCTTGAGAAGGGCTCTCCGCGCGCGCGATGCTTTCGGTTGTCATCGCGCTGAGCTGACCAGACAGGATGCGCGGCGCAAGGATGCGGGCATCCACGCGGTTTGCGCTGCGTTCGGCCAATAGGCTGGCAATCTCCACCCGCCGCATCAGCGCTGCACCTCCCGCCCAGTTTTCTGTCGTATCGCTAAATCCAGCAGGCGACCCCGGTTTCCAGATAGGTTGCCCCAGTTGCGCGAGCATATTTACGCCTTGCCTGCTGTTGGGCAGTTTCCGCACATTCAATGCGCGCAGCGACGAGATGACCCAATCCCATGGCGATTTGAACTTGGCTTGCTGGGCCAGCCACATTTCAGGCGATTCAATCAAGGTGCGGTAGAGCTGCGGCAAGTCGCCACCGCTTTCCAAAAAGCTTTTTTCCAGCCGCGCAACCAATGCTGGCGGCGGCACGTCCGCCGCAAAATGTTGCGCCAGCTTTGTCGCGATATGTTTCGCGGTGGCTGGGTGCGTGGCAATGTCGGCCAATATCGCGCGCGCTTGTGCTGCGCCCTGCTGGCGGTAGCGTCGGCCAATGACGGCACGATCGCCGGGCTCATGAATGGCGGCGAAAAACTGGCTATCGCCGTCCTTGCCATTCTGCGCCATGAAACGCTGGATTGGCCCCTTCGCCATGCCACCAACGGTATATCCCGTCAGCGCGCGGGCAAATTCGGTGACATCTTTTTGGTCGTAAACCGTCCGCACCCCAAGCGTGTGCAGCTCCAAAATCTCACGCGCCAGATTTTCATTCAGCCCCAGCGTCTTATTCCGTCTGGCCGCCACCCGCGTCGCAAGTGGGCTATTGGGGCCTATCGATTGCGCCTGATCCAGATAGAGCAGCATCGCCGGATGCGTGACCGCAGCGTAAAGCAAATCCGCGAATGTGCCCATAATATGCGGCCGGATCGCCGTGAATTCATAATCGCCCGCGAGGGCCAGCACCGGAAGCTTATCGATCGAAACTGCAAAATGATTGGACCAGAAATGCACCAGTCGCTCGGCAAAATCGGTATCGCTGCTGATCGCGGCATCCAGTCGGGCATCGGCGGCAGCGACATATTGAAGGCGCAGCGTGTTGACGACTTTCTCGATTTTGGCAGGGTCAATCTGCGGCATGTCGTCAGCAGCCATGACGGCGGCGGCGTCCTTTCGCGCGGCGCGGACATCCTTGCGGTCGAGCTGATATTCGCGAAAGCCAGCCGCGATCTCTGCGCGGCTTGGCTGGCTTGCCATAGCTGGAAAGGACGGTTCATACGACCTGATCTGGGCTTTTAACCAGTCCGCAGGGTTCATGGGTGCGTTTCCGGATGGTCGCGCGCCAAGACCAAAGCGGTTCATCGCTATCGCGGCATTTATCATCCGGTTCTCTCCAGAACAGCGCCTGTTGTATCACGAAGATAGGCTGAGCGGCATTATGCGCAATGGGCAAATTGTATAATATTGTCGCAATGCCCGAATGCATAGCAGATGCCATCATTCTCAGCGGCGCGCACCACCCCTTATTGCGAACAGTTGCATCGCAAACATCGCCGACATACAGTCTGGAAAAGCAAATTGGGGCGGGGAGTATTGCGGATGTCAGTAACAGATGAAGACATGGGCCACGCCATACACACAAAACCGCGTTGGTGGTTGATCCTGATTGGATTGGCTATCGTTCTGGCGGGAGCGTTTCTCGCCCAAAGCGTTCGTACGGCAGACGGCACAATAGTGCGCGATATAAGGTTTAAAGGCACCAATGGGACAGTCATGAGCGCTTTGCTCTATGTCCCCAAAAACGCCACGCCAGTGACACCCGCGCCGGGCATTCTTGCCGTACATGGCTATATTAACGCGCGCGAGACGCAGGACGGATTTGCGATTGAATTCGCCCGCAGGGGCTATGTGGTTTTGTCCCTTGATCAAACCGGCCATGGCTACAGTCAGGGGCCCGCATTCTCAAATGGCTTTGGCGGCCCAGATGGCTTGAA
>CALDKP010000307.1 GCA_937898535.1 uncultured Sphingomonadales bacterium
GGGCGCGCAGGTTGTCGTGGGCACATCTTTGTTCCAGATATTGTTCGTCACCATGGCATCCACCATGATGCACAGCCTGACCACCAAAGCGGTCGACATTGTGCTGGCCGTGTTCTTGCTGATCGGTAGTGTCACGGGCGCGCAAATTGGCGCACGCCTGGCACAGCGGATGCGCCCTGAATATCTCCGCCTGTTTTTGGCAATCATTGTCCTGCTCGTCGCCATCCGGATGGCGCTTGGCCTTGGCTGGCGTCCGGACGAAATCTACACGTTGCAAGCCTTGTGATGCGCTTGCTCGCCCTGTTCCTGTTTTTGCTGCCGGTGGCGGCGGGCGCCCAAAATGTGCCCAAGCTGGTGCCTGATGTGTCGCAGCGCGAAATCAATATTCAATCAGGTTTCACAGGCGCCGAAATGCTGCTGTTTGGTGCGATTATTTACCCACGCGGCGTTGCGCCAGAGGGCCAAGTTGACGTCGCCGTTGTCCTGCGCGGGCCAACGCGCGCGGTTACGCTGCGCGAAAAGCAGAATATTGCGGGCATCTGGATTAACGCGGACAGCACCGATTTTCGGTCCGTCCCCGCTTATTACGCAATCGCCTCATCCCGCCCGCTCCGCGAGATCGTCGATAGCAAGACCGCGGCCATTTACGAACTTGGCCTCGAAAGATTGCAATTGTCGCCGAGCGGTGAAGTCGATGCCGCAGAACAAAAACGCTTTGTCGATGGCTTGGTCGATCTGAACCGCCGCAACGGTCTTTTCCGGCAGGAGGCAGGGACAGTCGAAATCACCGATCAGGTGCTGTACCGCGCACGCCTCAATATTCCATCGAGCGTGCCTGTAGGTACATATACCGCCGAAACATTGCTGATCCGTAATGGCCGCGTCATTGTCGCAGACGATAATGTCGAAGTGCGGATACGCAAAACCGGGTTTGAGCAGTTGGTGACCATCATGGCACAGGATTACGCCTTGTTCTATGGCGCCATGGCGGTCCTTGTATCGTTGCTGCTTGGCTGGTTCGCCGGATATGTTTTCCAGCGCTTATAGCGGGGTTTTGCCGAAGCTATAACGGCCGCCATGGTAAATATATCTTTACCTTCTGAACGTATCGCTGGTCGCTTCCTTAATGCAAAGGCAGTTCGGCAATGGATATGACAGGGCATCGGCAGTTTACATCCGCAGAACCCGTTGAGCAGGGAGAAGCGGCGGCGACAGCAACGCCAGCTACAAACGATATGTCCGGCACGACAACGCGCCCCATAAATGGCCCTGCACTCCACCCTATCGGCTTTGTCATGGACGTTGCCGGATCGGGTTCTCAACTTACCTTTGACGCCAGCATATTGGCGAAGCTGATGTCGCATCCCGATCCAAGCATCGCGATGGCCGGACAAGTGGGCAGCCAAGTCAAGATTCGCGTTGGCAATACGTGGCTGCTCGCAAGTATCCGTTCGCAACGCATGCACGAACGCGACCATGGAATCACCATGGCACAGGTCGACTTTCTGGGTGAAGGCGACGAGGAACGCCTCACAGGCAAGATATACAATTTCCGCCGCGGCGTGACGCGTTATCCCCTACCGGGCAGCGAAGTCTATGCGGTGTCGAGCCCGGACATGAAGCAAGTCTATGCCGCCGACGCCCGCGCGCATGTTGAAATTGGCACCGTTTTCCCAACCAGGGACACGCGCGGTGCATTGTATGTCGATGCC
>CALDKP010000308.1 GCA_937898535.1 uncultured Sphingomonadales bacterium
ACGGGCCACAAATGGTTCATGTCGGCCCCGATGTGCGATGCATTCCTGGTCCTGGCGCAGACGGCCAGCGGCCTGTCCTGCCTGTTCCTGCCCCGCGTGCTGCCCGACAGCAGCCGCAACGCCGACGCCTTCCCCATTCTTGTAGTCGCGCAAATAGACACCTTGCGACCGGCTCCACCAACCGAAATCGACCGTCCCGCGCAACAGCGGGTGGATCTCGGGCAGATGAATCGTATCTTCCAGCAGCATCGTCCCTTGCTCGGTGCGAGCGCTTAGGATCTTCATGCATTCATTGAAATAGATATGCGCTGCATCGAGATCCAGGCCATCGGGCCAACCGGCAATATAGCCGTTGAATTCTTCCCCGAGAAATTCGAAAGGCTCTATCCCGCCAGCAACAGACTTTGCGCACAATTCATGCGCGGCCGTTCCCCGCTTGGCGTATTCACTTTCGATATTCTCAAACTCGCCATTCTCGATCAGCGCACGCTGCAAGAGAAATGACGCTGCACATGTCATGAAGCGGTGTGCTGCGCTGCCGCCTAGCGGCGAATGCTCCAATTCTATCATTGTTGCTTCCTAAATTTCATCGTTGTTTGTCGGCAGATTACCCGCTGCCGACGCCGGGGCGACCCATTCCGTGCGGTGGTTTCTACCCCTCTATGGCGAAATCCTGAAAGGCTCGTTTATCCAAGAGGCACCGCACGTCGGGCAAATTAACCAGCGAATTCAATTCCTGCCTTGGCTTCAACGGCCGCAGCAAATTCTGCGCGCTTTTCGTCCGGAATATTCCGGCTGTGGGCGACTTCACCGGCAGGAACGAATTCCGCGATGATTTCCTTGACCGGCTTAGGATCTCCGAGCTTGACCGCTGCCTGATTGCACAGAGCCCCAAGATCCGCATCCGTCCACTTACGCGCAGGGATCGACGCCTTGGCTTCTGCATCCTTTGCTTCGAGCTTTTCCGATGCTTGGCGGAAAGCAGCAAATTCATCATCTTCTTCAATAGGTGAAGCAGTCGGGGCGGGTGCAGTGGCGGGAGCATTCGATTCCTCGCCAGTGCTCGCGGTGCCAGTGTCCCCAATTGGGAAGCCCGGCTTTGGGTCCGGCCGTGTCACACCAACCTTCATACGCCACAGGCCATCCTTGGCCATGCCCTTGGTAGATGCGTGAAGATCGGGGCTCCAAGGCCAGCCGTGCGCATCTACCGTGCCGTCGTCATCGGGGAGGGATGCACTTTCCTGCACAGTTTCGCCAGTGATATCCTCTGCAACGGCAGATGGGGCAGGACTCGCCTTTGGGTCCGCAGCGGTATTTTCTTTTTTTGCGTGAGCTACCGCAGCCGTTGCAACAGCGCTAAGGGAAATTGTGGCACCAAGCAACGCAATCATTTGGCCGCGAACATCTTCCGCACTCGCGCCTTCGATATGAATTGAAACAGTCATTTTGAATTCTCCTTAAAGGTCAATTCTAGCAAATTCGCCATGATACTGCAACGCGGCTTTATTGTAAGCCGACGCTGCTTCTTCGCGGGTGGCGAAACGCCCGAGAAATTTATTTTTACCCTCAAATCTTATAGTCGCCTGCCATGCGCGATATCTTTTTATCCACGATACTCCTTTGTGCCCCGAAATATTATTGCGCGGCTTTGGACGATTTTGCAAATTTTCGGACGGACTAGCCAATCTCAAATTTGAAATTCTGTTGTCACTTTTTATTCCATTAATATGATCCACTTGACCTTCTGGCCATACACCATAATGCAAAAACCAAGCAACACGGTGCTCTAGACATTGCCTGCCTTGAAACCAAATATATCTATATCCCGTGTAGCTGGCACAGCCCGCCTCCCGCCAAAACTTTCCAGTTTCTGGATCATAGATAGGATCAGCGTTTTTTGGCATCTAAAACCTCGTGGATTGTATTCATTTTTTCCAGTGCCTTCACTAGAATTTTTTCGGATATGGAGCCAGGGGCCACAAATATCTCCGCCGAAACTATATTCTCTTGTCCTATACGGTCTAGGCGGGAAACGGCTTGCTCGTTTTGTGCTGGCACCCAATCCGGCTCTGCCAAATAGCACCGAGAGCAAACTTTCTGCAAACCATCAACGCCCGTTCCGCCTGCTTGCAAATTACTAATGAACACGCGCACCTTATCATTGGAAACAAAATCGTCAACCGCTTTTTGCCGTGCAGACGGTGATTTGCTCCCGTCAACGCGCACTGTTCCAAAACGGTGCAATTGCTGTTCAAAGATTGTCAGCACGTCGATATGCCAGCCGAAGATAACTAATTTTTCGTCCGAGCCATCGAGAAAATCCGCCGCATACTCGGCAATCTGCGGCGCAAGCGCAATTCCCATCTGCCGACGCACGGCTGCAATGTGCCCGAGAATTTCAAAATCTTTCGTTGTTTGTATCTCGTCAATGGAAATCCCAAGCATGCCTTCCGCATCGAGCGCAGATTTTACCGTCGAATTTTCTTCGCACTTGACGATAGAATAGCGTGGCGGTTTCATGAATTTGAGCACGTCTTTTTTCTCGTGCCGTGCCAGGATATTGACGCGCAGCCGATTTTGTAGCTCGTGCTCCAATGACGTGCTTTCCAGCTTGAAGCGCTTGCCTTCGATCGTTTTCATGTCGGCTTGTTTGTTATAGGTAGCCTTGAATTGATCTTCACTCATGAAGTCGATGGCTTCCCAATCGAAAAACCGGAATAGCACGTAGCATTCGCTCGGCCGGTTCAACAGCAGCGTGCCCGTCAGCGCCAAGCGCTCGCGGCAATATTGGGAAATTGCCTTCATCTTGTGTTCGCCGTGGTCATATTGACCTTTTGCGTTGCCGAGCACTGCGCGCGTTGTCAGCGCGTCGATATTCTTCATTTTATGCGCTTCATCGCAAATCAGCACGCCCCACTTATATTTCGAGATTGCCCGGATGATTGCCGGGTTTCTCGCCGCATCATAGGAAAGCACCTGATAATGCGCAGTCGGGTGAATTCCATCCTTGACCTTGAGCATGACAGATACGTGCACCTTTGGGATCGTTGACCAAGCCTTGATCACTTCACCCCATTGCAGCCGGACGGATGCCGGAACGATCACCAGCACACGCTGCGCTTCGCGCTCGTTGCAATAGGCAATCGACGTCGGCGTTTTACCAAGTCCAGGTTGATCTCCATTGATCCCGCCGCCGCGCGCCAGCAAATAGTCGAGCGTGGCTTTTTGATAATCCCAAAGCTCTTTGCCGGGTGGCAATCGCCGTGTGCCTTTGCCGTCGAGCGCGCGCGATAGATCTATTTGCTTCCGATAGGCTGAAAGCGTCGGGCAATCTTCCCCGGCGAGATCCGCCAGCGCATAGGCGTTTGTCGCCCATAGCACGGCTTCCGCTCGGCTCGATGCCGACGTGGAAAATGTCAGTCCGCGATAGGCCATGAGGTTTGCGATTTCCTGCTTGCGGGCGCTTGGCACCTTGAGCACGAAATTTTTCCCGTTTTCGATGACTTCCATCACAGGTCAAATTCCAAAACAGGCGTTTCCTGAATTGTTGGCAGTGGCCCGAGCCATCCCGCAACATTGCCTGCTACCGGATCTTTCAGATTGTTGAGCCAGCCATGCCCGCCTGCGAGCCAGAAGCGCACGACAGTGGGAATGCCGACGCCGGGAAGCCAGCACACATAATGGCCGGTTTCCCTCGGCTCGCCTGTCTCGATTTTCATAGGTCATACTCCGGAACGCCGGATGGCTTGGGCAAATTCTCTCCCAGGCGCACGCATGCACGGGCCTGGTCTGCGAGCCGCGTCATAAGCGCCTCATACACTTCCGGACCATATTCGCTCAACATTTTCTTGATCATGTCGAGATCGAAACCTCCGAATTGTGCAGCAGCTATAATCCGCGCGCGGTCCAATTGTTCCGCCGTGTATCGACGCGTTCCGCCGTCCGAGCGTTCGACCTCGCCTAGCAAGCCCTGATCTTCCCAATAGCGCACGCCGCGCCTTGAAGTGCAGCCCGCCCGCGTCATTTCTTCCATAGTGTGCACGTCAAAACTCCTTCACGATTTCTTCAATAGGTTGCTGCCGCCAATGGTGGATCCGCTCCACGATGAAATAAGTATCATCCCGAAACCAAAAACTTGGTAGCTCTGCATAGTGCAATTCAAATTCCAGCCGTCGCGCTGACGGTGCTTCCATCATGCGCTCACGCAAGCCCAAGGCAATCGCCAACGCGGACCACATGGGCGCCAATTCCGTTGCAGTGTAGAACGGCCGAACTTGCCACATGGGAAGCCATGCGCGCACGGCCGCAGCTTCGGGATCGTTCACGGCATTGAGCGCCCATTTTTCGACCGCAGCTTTCCACTGCGCGACGATGCCGGGTTTGTTGCCCGTGGCCTTCATCGCTTGCACGATCTTATACGTGTCGGAACTCCAGAAATCGTTCATGACATTTCTCCGCACGCATCGTTCCAGCCAAGGTCATAGGCTTCTTTCGATCGTCGATATTCCTTGATCCCCGGCGCAAAATATCTCCGCTTCTTTCGATCCTTGAAGCCTAGTTCATAATCGGAATGTTCCTGCAATTCGATCCGGTGATTTCCCATTCTGCTCATAGGTCAAACTCCTGTTTCCGATTTTCGAATACGGAAAACATTCGTGTGCGTCGGTAAAATCCAGTGACAACCGCGAACAAACCTTTCAATGCCCAATCTTCACGATGATACGCAGGATAATGGTAAGCGAGAAATCCAAGATGCCCACCAGGTTTTAAGACGCGGCGACACTCCGAAAGGAATTTCTTTTCGGGAAATTTTGTGCAGCCATATATCCGGGAATCCTCTTCGGAATAAGGCGGATCACTCAAAACCAAATCGAACGAATTATCCGCGAAAGGCATTTCCGCGCAGTCACCTTGGAACATCGGTTTGCGCACGTCATCAAAATGCATGTCCAAGGTAATATGCCCTTCGGGTAAATCCATCAACGATCCAGAGGGCGCATGAAGAATGCGCTTTGCGTGCGGGAACAAAGCAACAGCGCGCTTCAAAAAAGTTGGCGGATATTGCCCGTAAAGCTTGGCTTTTTGGAATGATGTTCCACAATACCACACACCATAGCACCATCCTTTATCTTTGATGCTGTCCCCTTTCTCATCGGAAAATGATTGAGGGTATTTTGCCATAACGGCATTGAGATTGGTCACGTCCATCATAAATCAAACTCCTGTTTTGGTATGGCCCATTTTCCCTTGGATGGCCGCAGCCATGTCAATGCGTCGTTTTTCAATTGTGCCTTAACGACACTTTTATCGATATTGTGAGTGCTGGCGATTTGCATTTCCAGCATGTGATCATTTGTTTCCCCGCCAAGGCTCTCGATCACTTTAACGACTTCCTCCACGCTCGCCCACGGGAAGCGGCTAGACGTCTTTTTGTCGCCCGCGATCTCCGCCAGTGCTGCGCAGCGCTCAAGCACGATGCTGTCACCCATTTCCTTGACTGCAAAGTAATATAATTCGTCGCTCACGTCCGCATCTTTTTGCTTGAGCACGCGGAATTCTGTCCCACCTTGACGCGTTTTTGTGTTTATCACCATGTCCATATTTGCATAAAATGCCGACGAACCACGCGCGCCTTTTTTCTGATCCTTGCCCGTGTGATGGATGGCTAGAACAAAGCATTCATAATATCGGGCAAGCTGTTCCATGAAGTGCGTGATCAGTGTTGCGTCACCGGCTGAATTTTCGTCCATCCCCATGAGCAACCGCGAAAGCGTATCAATGACGATCAGCGATGGCTTTGCCCCTAGCTCTGCAATATCGGCTTTCACGTTTTCCCAAGCCTCTGCGTCAGTGTAGAGTGGCACGCGATCCTTGATCAGCAAGCGATGATCATTGCGAAATTCGATGCCTTGCCACTCCATCCACGCGGGCCAGCGTTTCTTGGCCATTGCTACCGGCCCTTCACCAGCCAGAAATAGCACATCATTCTTGACAGGCGGCGCATTCCACTGACCGGGAATCCCGAAGCCAAGGCAGGATGCCATATCGAGCGCAAGAAAGCTCTTGTAGCTCCCGCTTTCCCCGTAAATCATCCCGATACCTTGCGACGGGATCACATGGGGAATCAGCCACTCGGGATTTTTTACGCCGTCCGCATAGGTGTGCATCCATTGCACCTTGTCGCGGGATCGATCGGCGGATTCGGGCGGCTCGAATTCCATGCCTTGAAACGATGCAAATGCATCTGCATTCGCCTGAAACCCTTTAACGCCGCCTTCTGTATCTTCCCCATAGTTTGCAGCGTTTCGAATGATCGTTTCCAGTTCCCAATCATCCCAAGGTGGCTGACAGTGCGGGTTCCAGTGCCCCCATAGAAGATCAAAGCACATGCCGGGCGATATGGCTTTATCCAGGATCGACGCGGCCACCTGAAACGCTAGGTTATTCCCACCGCGTCCCTCAACCGATACGTTGCCCGATTTCACATAATTGTTGATCAGGTCCAAAGCCCAATTGACATTGCGGGGCTGATCTCCATCTGGGTTTTTGGCAAGCCCTAGCGTGTCTGTTTTCTTCCGCTCGGGAACAATCGACGCAACAGCGCGCGGCAGTGGATTGATCGAGCCGCCCGGCAAAGCACTATAAGCGCCCTTGTCCGTTCGGGATCCAGGCAAGAGCACATAACCGCCAGAAACTATTTTTCCGTCGCGATGGATCCCGCCGCGTGTGTCAATACCGTCCGCGATCCGGCTTGCCGTGCTCGGGCCTTCGCCCTTGAAATAGACGTGCAAGCCGCCTCTAGGCGTGCGAACCTGATAAGCCTTTGCAACCGCCTCTCTGATCTCGCTATCACGCTCTAGGAGCTTCGCCCACCAAAGATCGGAAGAGCGTCGTGTAGGGAAAGAGTGTCTTCGCCTGTGTAGATC
>CALDKP010000309.1 GCA_937898535.1 uncultured Sphingomonadales bacterium
ACAGGGCCGCTCGAACATGTCCCGACGGCCAGGCGATGCGGCGAGCCGATCGATCTGGCCGTCGATTTATCCTCGCCTGGTCGCGCTGATCCGCGAGCACCGCTCGACGATGATCTTCTGCGCATATTCGGTTCGGAAACATTATTCTCGCGCATGATGAATTCTAGTCTGGAAGACGGAGAGGCCATCGGCGGCAAGTGGCTTTCAAAAGCCATTGAAACCGCACAACGCAAAGTTGAAGCGCGGAACTACGATATTCGCAAGCAGCTGGTGGAATATGACGATGTCATGAACGACCAGCGCAAGGTTATTTACGACCAGCGCAGCGATATTATGGATGCTGAAGCCGTCGATGATATTATTGAGGATATGCTCAACGACACGGTCAACAATCTGGTTGGCGATCACTGCCCAGAAGGTACTTATCCCGAGCAATGGGATGTGGATGGACTGAAGCAGAAATGCGCGGAAGTTCTTGGGCTTGCTCCGGACATCGATAGCTGGTTGCAGGAAGACGGCCTTGAGCCCGAAATCATTGAAACCCGAATTGCCGACCTCGCGACCGCCAGGTTCAAGGCAAAGGACGCAGATCTCGACGAAACCGTATGGCGTCAGGTGGAAAAGAGCATTTTGCTGCAAACGCTGGACCATCATTGGAAAGAGCATTTGTCGACGCTGGATGCGCTACGTCAGGTTATCTACTTGCGCGCCTATGCGCAGAAGAACCCCGTCAATGAATATAAGCAGGAAGCATTTGGCCTGTTTGAACGCATGTTGGGCGCCATTCGTGAAGGCGTAACCAAGACAATCGCCACCAATGAATTCCGGGCAGAAGAAGAGCTCGTTCCGCCTCAACTGCCTGAATTGCCGGATTTCTTGACCACGCATATCGACCCGTTCACCGGAGAAGATGGCACCAATGACATCGACGCAGGTTCACTTGGTTTTGTAACGACGACGATACCCCGTCCGTCTATTCCATCGGGTTCAAACGATCCGTTTGCGGGCGATCCAGATCTGCGTCGCAACGACCCATGCCCTTGCGGTTCCGGGCAAAAGTATAAGCACTGTCACGGCGCGTATTGAGACATTAAACGGGGAGGGCGGGGATGATCTGGTTGGCAGGATTCTTCGCTCTCGTCGCTTTTGTATACGCCTCGGTCGGCTTTGGCGGGGGGTCGACCTATACGGCGCTGCTGGCGCTTTGGGGCGTTGATTATCGCCTGATCCCGGTCATCGCGTTGTTATGCAATATCATTGTGGTGACGGGCGGCAGCATGCGCTTCATACGTGCTGGGCTCGTGTCTTGGCCACAAGTCATGCCATTGTTGCTGGTATCCGCGCCTCTCGCGTTCTTGGGCGGGCTTGTGCCGCTGAAGCAATGGATTTTCCTCACGATATTGGGCGGGGCATTACTTGCGTCTGCCATTGCCCTGCTGCTTCAGCCTGAAAAGCTGTCGGCCCGCACGTTGTCCAAGCCATTGCTATTGGTAATTTCCGGCGGCGTGGGACTGCTTGCCGGCTTGTCCGGGATTGGCGGCGGGATATTCATGGCACCGATATTGCACCTTATCCGCTGGGCGGAGGCGCGGCGCATTGCTGCCTTTGCTTCGCTATATATCTTGATCAATTCGGCCGCAGGGCTGGCAGGGCAGGTCATAAAGGCAGGGGCACAGTCGCTCGCCGCGCCTGCGATGGAATATGGCCTGTTGCTCGCTGCCGTGCTGGTCGGCGGGCAGATCGGCAGTATATTCGGAATGCGCTATTTGTCGCCGCGGCTTCTGCGCACCTTTACCGCGATATTGGTCGGTTACGCCGCGCTGCGGCTGCTTTGGCAGGCGCACGGACTGCCGTAACATTATGAGCCAGAAAAAATGGCTCCCCGGGAGGGATTCGAACCCCCGACCAATTGATTAACAGTCAACTGCTCTACCACTGAGCTACCAGGGAACAGCCCGATATCCTCGGGCAGAGGCGCGCCTATAGCAGCGCTTTTTCGCATTTGGCAAGCGCCCATTGCCAGTTCAGACAATAAATTGTTCCATTGCAATGCGATCATCCAGTGCATGTTCGGGATCGAACAAAAGCGTGAGTGATCGATTGCGGTCTAACGCCACTTCTACTTGAGCAATGTCGCGGATCTCGCGCTGGTCGGCAACCGCGCTGACAGGGCGTTTGCTTGCCTCCAAAATATTGATTTTGATGACATAGCGATCCGGAAGTATGGCGCCCTTCCAACGGCGGGGCCGAAAGGGACTGATGGGCGTCAGCGCCAGCAACGACGAATCGAGCGGCAAGATGGGGCCGTTTGCGGACAGATTATAGGCGGTCGAACCTGCGGGCGTGGATACCAATATCCCGTCACTGATAAGTTCCGGAATCACGGCCCGACCATTGACCGAAATCTCCAGCTTGGCCGCTTGCCGGGTCTCACGCAGCAACGAGACTTCATTGATTGCGGGTAATGTAAACTTCTGACCGCTGACGGTTGTGATATCTGCCGTTAGGGGACGAACGGAGAAGGACTTCGCACGCTGCAGCCGCGCGTGCAGGTCATGCAGATTCCAGCTGTTCATCAGGAAGCCGATGGTGCCCAAGTTCATGCCGTAGGCCGGAATGTCACGACGGCTTTCCAACAATTGATGCAGAACCTGCAACATGTGGCCGTCGCCGCCAAGGACGATTACGGCGTCGGCGCTATCCAACGACACAAAATCATGGACTTCACGAAGCTGCGCTTCGGCATCGCGCGCCTGCGGCGTCGCTGACGATATTATCGCAAGTTGCGTATATTGGGTCATCCACCGGTAGCATTCATATGTCGCTTCAACCGCAAGTCGGGCTGAGCGAATTGGTTTTCAAATTCATGACGCTGGGGTTTAAGCCGCAAAGCCGTCTGTAGCAAATGGTCGACGTCGGAAGGCACGCCTTCGCGCAATGCTTTTCGCAAATCAACGTGCAGTTCCGACCCAAGGCACATATAGATTTTGCCATCGGTAGTAAGCCGGATGCGATTGCAATGGTCGCAGAAATTCTGGCTCATTGGCGTGATAAGGCCCAAGCGCAGGCCCAATGGATCCACGCGCCAATAACGGGCAGGGCCAGCGCTTTTATGCGCCAGCGGATGCAGGTCATAACGTTGACGCAGGGGCGCGGTGAAGGCGTCTAGTGAGATATATTGCGCCTCGCGCTCCGATAGGCCGGTTCCCAGCGGCATGGTCTCAATGAGTGTGAGATCAAATCCATGCTCCGCGCAAAAGGTCATCATGGGCATGAGCGCGTCTTCATTCTCACCTTTTAAGGCAACCATGTTGATTTTGATGGCAAGGCCATGGGCTTTTGCAGCATGAATGCCCTTCAATACCGTGTAGAGGTCTCCACCCCGGCTAATCGTCTTGAACTGATCCGGGTCGAGTGTATCGAGGCTTACATTGATACGCTTCATGCCAGCGCTGGCAAGGATGGGCGCGAATTGTTCCAACCGGCTGCCGTTGGTCGTCATCGTCAACTCTTCAAGCGCGCCGCTTTTGACATGCTGCCCAAGGGCGCTGATAAGAACTGCAATGTCACGGCGCACCAGCGGCTCGCCGCCCGTTAGGCGAATTTTGCGAATGCCATGATCTATAAACCGAGCGGTCAGCGTTGTGATTTCATCATAGCTGAGTAAATCGGGATGCGGCAAAAAGCTCTGCATTTCGGGCATGCAATATGTGCAACGGAAATTGCAACGGTCGGTCACCGATATCCGTAAATAGTCGATACTGCGTCCAAATCCGTCGATCATTTTTTCGATGTAAGCCGAAAAGCTTGCTCTACCAAGCTGAATTAATTTGCCGAAAGGTTTCAGAAAGTTTTTGGCTGCTATGGTCGCAATGTGAACAGCCTGCCTATACCTGCTGGTACATCGAAATCGCGTCGCCGGTTTCCGATGCACCGTGCCCGCGAAGTCCGTGACTGGTTGGCTGGAGAGCCAAAAAGTCCAATGACGATGCTGATGCTGGGCATCAAAGACCTTAAACAGATAAATGACCGGTTGGGACGCGGTGCAGGTGACAAGGTGATCCGCCGGGTCGGTGAACGCCTCCGTGCATTTGCGGCGCAGCAGCTTTTGCCGGTGTGCTTCATGGCCAAGCTTTCAGGCCGCGAATTTATGTTGGTGGTGAAGGGTAACCACGGCGGCGAGCAAGCGGAGCTGGCTGCGCAAACGCTGTTGGACATGGTATCAGCGGACTTGGGCGATGCGTCCATGTCGTTGCACGTGAACGCTCGTGTGGCGATTGCTCTATCCCAACCACGCGAAAGCCGGCAGCAACTGGCAGATCGCGCTTCTCAGGCGCTTGCAAAGGCTTATGAACGCAAGGGCAAACGCTTTACCATTGCCGGCAGGACGGCGGTGCCAGGAGCGCCCGACAGGTCTCAACTTGATGCGGCGACGCGGTCAGCATTGGCACAAGGACAAATCGCTATCGTGCTGCAGCCGCAATTCGACGTGGCGTCGGGAAATCTCGTCGGGGCCGAAGCGCTTGGGCGTATGTACCATCCAGAGCTTGGCGAAGTCAGCGCAGCGGACTTATTTGCGTCGGCTGATCGCTGCGATCTTCGCGAAGAATTGTCGTGTCATATTCAGCAAGAAGCGATCGCCATCGCCGCACAATGGCCCGAAGCATTCGGACATCTGCGACTGGCGGTGAACCTGGGCGCTGAAGAAATGACCGATAATTACGGCACACATCTACTTCAGTTGCTTGGGCGTACGGGTTTTGACGCCCATCGGCTGACATTGGAACTTACGGAAGAAAGCCTTGTCCGCGACTTACAACTGGCGGCGGGACAGCTTGAATTGCTGCGTAGCAAAGGTGTTCGCATTGCGGTCGATGACTTTGGTACGGGCTATTCAAGCCTTCTGTATCTTAAGGCCTTGCCACTCGACTATCTCAAAATCGACAAAAACATGACTCCCGATATCGCCGGTGAAAGTAAAGACCGGATCATTTTGCGTGCGATTATCGCCATGGCAAAGGCGCTTGGCCTTTTGATTATCGCTGAAGGTGTCGAGAGAGCAGAAGAACTCGAAATGTTGAAGGCCGAAGGCTGCCATTTTTTCCAGGGCTTCTTGCGCGCACCGCCGTTGAACCCCGAAGCGTTCAAAGCAATGGCGCTTCAGCTGGTTTAGCCTGCCTTGCGGGCAAGGTTCGCTAGGCCGCGCGATAGCTGCAAACAGCCGTTGAGCCGCGCTGCGGGGTCGCCCCAGATGCGGTTGATAACCAGCTTGCTGTCGGGACGGAGCTTTGCGGTCTCGCCCAATTTGTCGACATAGGCCAGCAACCCTGAGACGTTGGGCGGTGTATCCTGATGGAAACTGACCAGAGTGCCACGGGCGCCCACTTCGATTTTTGCGACCTGCGCAACGAGCGCATTTTGCTTGATCTGGATAAGCTTGAGCAGGTTCTGCGTTGGCTCTGGTATTGGGCCAAAGCGATCGGTCATTTCGGCGGCAAAACCTTCGATGTCCTGACCTTCTTCGAGATCGTTCAAACGGCGATATAGCGCCATGCGGACCGACAGGTCGGGGACATAATCTTCGGGAATTAGGATTGGCGCATCGATGGTGATTTGCGGCGAGAAGCTGCCGCGTGGCTTTGCGAGGCCATGCGCGCCAGCGCGCGCTTCCAAGATCGCCTCTTCGAGCATCGATTGGTACAATTCAAAGCCGACCTCTTTGATATGGCCGGACTGTTCATCGCCCACCAAATTGCCAGCACCGCGAATGTCGAGATCATGGCTCGCAAGCTGGAACCCGGCACCAAGGCTGTCGAGATCACCCAGTACCTTCAGACGCTTTTCAGCTGTTTCGGTCAGTACGCGATTCGGTTCATGCGTCAGATAGGCATAAGCGCGGGTTTTCGATCGCCCGACGCGACCGCGCAGCTGATATAATTGGGCAAGGCCAAAGCGGTCGGCACGGTGGATGATCAAGGTATTCGCGCTCGGTATGTCCAATCCGCTTTCGACAATCGTCGTCGACAGAAGGACGTCGTAGCGCTTTTCGTAGAACGCGCTCATGCGTTCTTCGACCTGCGTCGGTGACATTTGCCCGTGCGCGGTGACATATTTCACTTCAGGCACTTCAGTGCGCAGATATTCCTCAATCTCGGTAAGATCGGTTATGCGCGGCACGACAAAGAAGCTTTGGCCCCCACGATAATGTTCGCGCAGCAATGCTTCGCGCAGCACCACTGGATCCCACGGCATAACGTAGGTACGCACCGCCAGACGGTCCACAGGGGGCGTCTGGATGACCGACAGCTCGCGCAAACCCGACATCGCCATTTGCAGCGTCCGTGGGATCGGTGTGGCCGTCAGCGTAAGCATGTGCACGTCGGTCTTCAGCGCTTTCAATTGCTCTTTATGATTGACGCCGAACCGTTGTTCTTCGTCAACAATGACCAGGCCAAGCCGTTTGAATTCAAGTGACTTTGCAAGAACGGCGTGCGTCCCGACCACTATGTCCAAAGTGCCATCCGCCAAGGCTTCACGCGTTTGCGTGGCTTCTGCGGCAGGAACAAGCCGTGAAAGCCGGCCGAGCTTTAGCGGCAGGTCACGGAAACGTTCGGCGAAATTCGAATAATGCTGCCGCGCCAACAATGTCGTCGGCGCAATGACCGCGACCTGAAGCCCCGCCATTGCCGCTGCAAAAGCCGCGCGCATGGCGACTTCGGTTTTTCCAAACCCGACATCCCCGCACACGAGCCGGTCCATGGGTTTGCCTGCGGACAAATCTTGCAGGACCTCTTCAATCACGCGTAGTTGATCTTCGGTTTCCTCATAAGGGAAACGGTCGACAAAACCGGCATAAGCGGGACCGTCGACTTCAATGATGGAACCCGGACGAAGCGCACGCTCGGCAGCAGTTTTAAGCAATTCACCCGCGATTGCGCGGATGCGTTCTTTCAGCTTCGACTTGCGCCGCTGCCACGCCTCACCGCCCAGCTTGTCGAGCGACACATGCTCGCTGTCGGACCCATAACGAGACAGAACGTCGATATTCTCAACGGGGACATAAAGCTTGTCTCCGCCGGAATAGGTAAGGGCAACGCAATCATGGGGGCTGTTGCCCACGGGTATCGAAATCAGGCCTTCATAACGGCCAATACCATGATCCTGATGCACCACCAGATCACCCGGTGTCAGTGCGGCAAGTTCCGCCATGAAGGCATCGGCCGATTTACGGCGCTTTTGTCTGCGCACCAACCGGTCGCCCAGCATGTCCTGTTCGCTTAAGACGGCTATGTCCGGCGTTGAAAAGCCATGGTCCAATGGCAACACAACCATCGCCGTCCGCCCTGCGGCCACGCCCAATGCTTGCTGCCAACCGTCCGCATCTACAATCGACGGCGCGCCATGATCGGTCAGCAAACCCTTCAACCGCTCACGGGCGCCAATGGAATAGCTCGCGATGATGGTTTTTGTCTTTTTGCTGTGCAGCGATTTCAGATGCGCGGCGACAGCTTCATAGACATTGGCTTTCTGCGTGCGTTCCGGTGCGAAATCGCGCGCTGCGGTGATGCCGAAATCAATGACGCTGGCGGAGTCGGGCTGCGCGAAAGGCGTTAGTAAATGCGCGGCATTGTCGTCGAAAAGTTGGTCGAGTTCGCTGCCACTTAAATAAAGCATTTCGGGCGGCAAGGGGCGATAGCTGCCGGGTTCTGCAGCCTGCGCCTTCACGCGGTTTTCGTGATAGTCGGTGATGGAATCCAGTCGCGACTGGCCCGCGGCAATGGAACCACTGTCGCGAATGACAAGCGCGTCGGCCCCGACATGGTCAAAGATCGTTGCCATGCGCTCTTCGAACAATGGCAACCAATGGTCCATGCCCGAAAGCCTGCGGCCTTCCGAGACAGCCTGATAAAGCGGGTCGCCCGTTGCGGTCACGCCAAAGCGTTCGCGGTAGCCAACACGAAAGCGCTTGATCGCGTCTTCGTCCATAAGCGCTTCAACTGCGGGCAAGATATCGAAATGTTCAACTTGGTCGATGCTGCGCTGATCGGATGGGTTAAAGCGGCGGATGCTTTCGATTTCGTCGCCGAAGAAATCGAGGCGAAGACCGACTTCGCTGCCGGCGGGAAACAAGTCTACAATGCTTCCACGGATCGCGAACTCGCCTGCATCGGCCACAGTATCGACGCGGAAATAGCCGTTCGATTGCAGCAAAGACGCAAGCCGTTCGCGGCTGATTTCGCGGCCAGCGGCTAAGCGTTCTCCGGTCTGACGAATGCGGAAGGGCGTGACATATTTTTGGATGACTGCACCGATCGTGGTGACCACCAATTGCTTCTTTTTCGCAGGCTGCTGAAGCGCTTGCAATGTCGACATGCGCTGCGACGTGACCGCAACCGAGGGTGATGCGCGATCATAGGGCAGGCAATCCCATCCGGGCAGAACCAATATTTCAAGTTCAGGCGCAAAAAACGGCACAGCGTCTGCGATTGCGCGCATGGCTGCTTCATCTGGCGCGATGTAGAGCGTGCGTGCTTTGGCGGCGCGTGTAAGGTCGGCAAGCAGAAGCGGCGCAAAACCCTGCGGCACCGACGCGAGCGTCAGCGCGTTGCGACTGGTTGTGATCCGCTGCAAATCAATCATGGGTTTTGGGTGCTAAGCCCTTCAGGCAGCGAGATGAAATTCAGCTGCATCAGTTGGTCCATCAATGGCCCCGCAAATTCAGGGTCGGGCGGCGCAGTGCCGAGTGCCCACGCCATGATGTCGACATCTTCTTCATCGATCAAGCGTTCGAACCATTCATATTCGACTTCGCCCCAGTTGGCCGAACATTGGTCGAAAAAGCCACCGACCATGGCGTCCGCTTCGCGCGTGCCGCGGTGATGTGCGCGGTAATGCAATTTGCGACGATATGGGTCAGCGTCCATGTAACGCATCCTTTATGCTGGTGGCGTGAAATGATTTGCGGGTTATAAGCGGCCCTAGTCATGCGTCCCGATATACTCAATCCGTTATTTGCAGAAGTTCGCGCCATGAAGGGCGTTGGCCCTGGTCTGGCAAAGCCTCTCGAACGCCTTGGGCTCGAGCGGGTGAAGGATGTGCTGTATCATTTTCCGGCCAACTGGACCTATCGCAAGGCGGTTTCCTTGCTTGATGTCGCGGACGTTGGCAGCAATATCATTGTCACGGTCACGGTCATGGACCACCGCAACAGCAACAACGCCCGTGCACCGTTGCGGATATCCGTGTCGGATGTCGCCGGAAACTATCTGACGCTTACATTTTTCGGCCGAAATGGTGGATGGGCGCGCAAGCAACTGCCCGTTGGAGAGAGACGGATCATTTCGGGCAAGCTCGAACGCTATGGCGACGAATTGCAAATGGTGCACCCTGACCATGTTGTTCCCGTCGATAGCGATACGTCACCTGGCCTTGCCGAGCCGATTTATCCACTCTCGGATGGACTGACGAACAAACGCATGGGCCAACTTGCGGGGGCCGCATTGCAGGATGTGCCCGACCTTGCCGAATGGATTGAGCCAACTTTAGTCGCTGGCCGGAACTGGCCCAACTGGGCAGCGGCGATGGGCAATGTGCATCGCAGGGATGACCAGTCCGTGCGCGACAGGTTGGCCTATGATGAACTGTTCAGCAATCAGCTCGCCATGCGGCTTATCCGCGCGGCGATGGACAAACGTTCGGCCGTACCCGTGGCGGGTGATGGCTCCTTAATCTCTCTGTTGAAGCTGCCATTTGCGCTTACCGGTGCGCAGCAGCGCGCTATCGCCGAAATTGAGGGCGACTTGGCGCAATCGCGGCCGATGTTGCGCTTGCTGCAAGGTGATGTCGGAGCGGGCAAGACGATGGTTGCGCTGATGGCGTTGCTCCGTGCGGTGGAGTCGGGGATGCAGGGGGCAATGTTGGCGCCAACCGAAATTCTGGCGCGCCAACATTATGCCGGTCTTCAAAAGCTGCTGGCAGGGATGCCGGTGAATATTGCCATCCTAACGGGCCGCGAAAAAGGCAGCCTGCGCGAAGCAACGTTGATGGGGCTGGCTGACGGTTCGATCCACATCCTCGTCGGCACGCATGCGATTTTCCAAGAGGCCGTGACCTATAAGTCGCTCGCCGTGGCGGTTATCGACGAGCAGCATCGTTTCGGCGTTTCCCAGCGGCTCATGCTGTCACGCAAGGGCAGAGGCGTTCCGCATCTGCTGGTCATGACGGCAACGCCCATTCCGCGCAGCCTCGCGCTTGCCGCCTATGGTGAAATGGACAGTTCCATCCTTGATGAACTTCCGCCCGGTCGTACGCCCGTTGAAACACGCGTCATGTCGCAAGACAGGCTTCCAGAATTGGTTGACGGCGTTGCCCGCCATCTGGCGGCAGGGAAACAGGCGTTTTGGGTATGCCCGTTGGTCGAAGAGAGCGACAAGAGCGATCTTGCCGCCGCTGAACAGCGCGCAGAAATGCTCCGGCTAAGGTTCGGGCCGCAGGTTGATGTGGTGCATGGGCGTATGCGGGGCGCGGAGAAAGACGCGGTTATGGAGCGCTTCGTTGCGGGTGAGACCCGGTTGCTGGTGGCGACGACGGTTATCGAAGTCGGCGTTGATGTTCCCAATGCCAGCCTGATGGTCATCGAAGCAGCGGATCGTTTTGGCCTCGCGCAATTGCATCAGTTGCGCGGGCGAGTCGGTCGCGGGTCGGAGAAATCGGTCTGTATTCTGGTGCGCACGACGCAAATTGGTGAAACAGCGCGCGCGCGTCTCGCGCTTATGCGCGAGACCAATGACGGCTTCCGAATTGCCGAAGAGGATTTGAAGCTGCGCGGAGCAGGTGAGTTGCTGGGAACGCAGCAATCCGGTGAAAGCCCATTTCGTGTCGCTTCTGATGAACAAGTGCGCGAACTGATCG
>CALDKP010000310.1 GCA_937898535.1 uncultured Sphingomonadales bacterium
TGCACCATAGGTCAGCAAGTCGGATGACCTGGAATTGATGGCGCGGAACTTGTCGTTGCACAGCACCAACCGGTCTTGCGGGTCGTACAGCACGAAGGCTTCGTCGATGGTGTCGATGGCCGCGCGCAGCAGCTCCGCGCGCACCGCCGCGGCGTCGGCCAGCTCGAGCGCACGACGCGCCCAGTCCTCGCCCGGTGTCGCCGTGGAAATACTCATGGAAGAGGACGTGGTCTTTGAAATGAGGATCGGTTGCGAGCTTGGGATGATATTTGAGCACGGGGCGCTGGCCGTCCGCGCCTTTGAGGAAGACGCGGGCGAGGCGGCGGGATATTTCGGTCTTGCCGCAACCCGTGGGGCCAATCATCAGAATGTTTTTTGGCGTCACTTCATCGCGTAAATCCGCGCCGAGACGCTGGCGACGCCAGCGATTACGCAGCGCAACCGCGACGGCACGTTTCGCGTCGGCCTGGCCAATAATATGTTCGTCGAGAGCAGCCACAATGGCTTTAGGTGTCAGAGCGTTTTTCATTACTGCCTAGATGGGAAGTTGCTGGTGCCGTTCAAGTCGCTGCCGCGTTATGTGGCGCTGTCCAACGTCTCAACGGTAAGTTGATCGTTGGTGTACACACAGATTTCAGCGGCGATTTTCATGGCATGACGCGCCATTTTATCGGCATCTGCCTCATAATCCGCCAGCGCCCGTGCCGCTGACAATGCGTAATTTCCGCCGGACCCGATGGCTGCTATGCCATCATTGGGCTCAAGCACGTCACCATTGCCTGTGAGGATCAGTGTCACGTCTTTGTCCGCGACGATCATCATCGCTTCCAAATTGCGCAGATATTTATCGGTGCGCCAATCTTTGGCCAATTCGACCGCAGCGCGCATCAATTGGCCGCGATGCTGCTCCAATTTGCGCTCAAGCCGTTCGAACAGTGTAAATGCATCGGCGGTCGCGCCGGCAAAGCCACCAATGACAGAGCCGTCATGCAACTGGCGGACCTTCTTGGCATTGGGCTTCATCACCGTTTGCCCCATGGAGACTTGGCCATCACCAGCGATGACGACTTTGCCGTTTTTGCGCACAGATAATATGGTGGTGCCGTACCAAGTGGACGGATTTCCGTGAGAGTGATTTTCCATATTTTGGATATGGGTCGATTGACGCCAAAGCGCAAGAGAGGGCTTAGCCGCCTTGAATATCTGTCAGGCGGCGTTCCCATGCGAGCGCGTGTTGAACGATTTGGTCCAGATTGTCGTAGCGCGGTTCCCAGCCAAAGCGACCCTTGATCGCGCTGTTGTCAGAAATCAGCGAGTCAGGATCTCCGGCGCGTCGACCCTCCATTTTGCGGTGCAATTTCTTGTTGGTCACGCGGTCGACAGCATCGAGAACCTGCATCACCGAATAGCCATGGCCGTATCCGCAATTGAGCGTGTGGCTTCGTTCGGGGTCGGCGATAAGTGCCTCAAGTGCAATAACATGCGCCGCAGCAAGGTCGCTGACATGGATGTAATCGCGAACGCCCGTCCCATCTTCAGTCGCATAGTCCGTGCCGAAAACGCTGACGGTGTCCCGCTTGCCGAGGGCAGCTTCAACCGCGATTTTTAGTAAGTGCGTTGCGCCGATAGTGGACTGGCCCGTGCGTGCAAGCGGATCGGCACCCGCAACATTGAAGTAACGCAGCGCGCAATAGTTGAAATCATGCGCTGCCGCGACATCACGCAACATCATTTCAGTCATCAATTTCGATGTTCCGTACGGATTGATGGGCTGGGTCGCCATATCTTCCCGCACCGGGCTGGTTTCGGGAATGCCATATGTCGCCGCGGTCGACGAAAAAATCATGTGTTTGACGCCGGATGAAATCGCGGTCTCAATCAAGCTGCGGCTTTTTGCAGTGTTGTTGTTGTAATATTTGAGTGGGTTCTCAACAGATTCAGGCACAACCACTGACCCCGCAAAGTGCATGATGGCGTCGATATGTTCATCGCGAATGATTTTTGCCACCAACTCTGAATCGCTGATATCACCATAATAGAATCCAGCCTCTTCAGCCACGGCCCAACGAAAGCCAGTCACAAGATTATCGATAACAACCGGGTGATGACCAGCGTCGATTAAAGCGAGCACGGCGTGGCTGCCAATATATCCGGCGCCGCCGGTTACCAAGACGTTGAGCTTTTGCGCCATGATCGCATTTCCCGTTATTGTGATGGCCCTACCGGGCTGAGTTCGTGCTGGTTAAGGTTTGAAATCAAAAAAAAGGCGACCCGAAGGCCGCCTTTTTTCGAAATTTATTTCCTGAAGAAATCAGGGGCTGGTTGGCGCGTTGTCGTCGTTGCCAGCTGCGATAACAATACCGCCGATGACAGCAACAGCAGCCAGAACAGCAACGATAACGCCGCTTCCGCCACCAAGCTTGTTTTCTTCCTTAGTGTTCGCGCCAACGCGCTTTACCTTGGAAGCACCAACTGCCTTTGCAGCAGGCGAAAGGGATTGTGCCATTACAGGGGCGCTTACGAGCGAAGCGGCCGCGATAGCAGCGAGAGATAACTTACCGAAACGCATTATTGTGCTCCTTTTTGCGAAGTGCGATGCACTCCGAAACGGTATCTACACAAACTACTTAGATTTTCAAGCTTTGAATCTCGCCACTCTCTAATTTGTCTCTATTTTTCGGACTGTTGCATTTTTCCTACAATACTGCGAACCGTTTTGGATGGCTATGCTTCTTCGACATCATGTTACATTTGTTTACTGTAACGGCGTTATCCCGTGCGTATAGCGGTTCAGCAGATGACGAGTGGTGTTTTACCAGCGACGAACGTTTCTGAGATGATCGGCGCGATTGAAGCGGCTGCCCACGGTGGAGCCGCCATGTATTTTGCGCCCGAAATGTCAACAATGGTAAATCGCAAGCGCGATGAAGCCCGTTTGCACATATTTAACGAAGCGCAGACCGAATCGATTGAACGAATCGCTGAAGTTGCGTCCCAGAATAACATATGGGTTCACTTGGGATCTATTCCGGTGGTGCATGATACCGGACAACAACTCGCAAACCGCAGCATCATTATTTCAGCTGATGGAGAGATCGCTGCACGCTACGATAAAATACACTTGTTTGATGTTGACTTGAAAACGGGTGAAAGCTGGCGTGAATCTTCGGCCTATGTCGGAGGGGAAAACCCCGTAATCGTAGACACGCCATTGGGAAAAATGGGGTTGGCCGTGTGTTACGATATGCGTTTTCCAGATTTGTTCAGCGCCTATGCAAAAGCAAGCGTGGATATCATCACGCTGCCGTCGGCATTTACAGTGCCCACAGGCGCGGCGCACTGGCACGCGTTGCTGAGGGCGCGGGCTATTGAGAGCGAATGTTTCGTGATTGCAGCAGCGCAATGCGGATCACATGAAGATGGCCGAGAGACTTACGGCCATTCACTTGTTGTCGATCCTTGGGGAGAGGTCGTCCTTGATATGGGAACTACCCCAGGGCTCGCGTTTGTTGATCTTGATCTCGATAAGATCGCAGAAGTCCGGCAACAAATTCCGGTGCATCAAAATCGCCGGGTAATCG
>CALDKP010000311.1 GCA_937898535.1 uncultured Sphingomonadales bacterium
CCGGCGCAGATCGATGCCGTGATCCAGTGCCACCCCTCGGTGATGGACTGCGCGGTGGTCGGCGTGCCCGACGAGAAATGGGGCGAGGCGGTGAAGGCTGTTTGTGTGCCCAAGCCCGGCATGCAGATTGATGTTGAGAGCGTGATGGCGTGGGCCCGCGAACGTATCGCAGGGTTCAAGGTTCCGCGTTCGGTGGATGTCATCGAAGCCCTGCCGCGCAACGCATCGGGCAAGATTTTGCGCAAGGATTTACGTGCACCTTATTGGGCGGGATATGACCGGCAGGTAAATTAAGTCGGTTGGCTTAGCGGCCAACGCTGACATAATTGAACCCTGCGGCCTGCGCTTCTTCTGGGCGGTAAATGTTGCGCAGGTCGACCAGAACATCGCCCGCCATCGCGGCATGGAGCTTTTTGAGGTCCAACGCACGATAGGCGTCCCATTCTGTCACCAAGGCAACGGCATGCGCATCTTGCGCTGCGCTGTAAGCGCTGTCGGCCATTACCACGTCGGGCAAGATCTTGGCGGCTTCCTCCATGCCTTCGGGATCATGGGCGTGCACGATGGCGCCGGCATCAAGCAGTGTTTGGACAATCGCGATCGACGGGGCATCACGCATATCGTCGGTGTTGGGTTTAAACGTCAGGCCAAGCAACCCGATCTTCATGCCGCGCACATCACCGCCCAAGGCGTTGATGATCTTGCGGCCCATGGCGCGCTTTCGAAGATCGTTGGCCTGAACGACAGCTTCCACCACGCGAACGGGTGTTTCATTGTCCTGTGCGGTCTTGAGCAAGGCCAACGTGTCTTTGGGAAAGCAGCTGCCGCCATAGCCGGGCCCTGCATGCAGGAACTTTGGCCCAATGCGGTTATCCAAACCAATTCCACGCGATACGTCTTGCACATTGGCACCCAGTTTTTCGCACAGATCAGCCATTTCGTTGATGAAGGTAATCTTGGTCGCGAGAAACGCGTTTGCCGCATATTTGATCAGCTCCGACGAACGGCGGCTGGTGAACAGCAAGGGCGATTCATTCAGGAACAACGGGCGATAAATCGCGCGCATGACATCGCGAGCCCATTCGACATCGCTGCCCACGACAATGCGGTCGGGGCGTTTGAAGTCGCCAATGGCCGCGCCTTCGCGCAGGAATTCGGGGTTCGAAACCACGGCAAATTCAAGGTCAGGGCTGGTTTGCCGAATGATGCGCTCAACCTCGTCGCCTGTGCCCACAGGAACAGTGGACTTCGTCACAACAACCGTGCCGGGGTCAATTGCGCGCGCCAGCTCTTCGGCTGCGGCATAGACATAGCTTAAGTCCGCATGGCCATCGCCGCGGCGTGACGGTGTGCCCACGGCGATGAAGATTGCGCCGCACCCTTTGACCGATTGCATGACATCGGTTGAAAAGCTCAAGCGGCCGGCATCGACATTGGTTTTTACCAGCGCATCAAGTCCGGGTTCGTAAATCGGCATGATATTGGCGTTCAGGCGGGAAATCTTGCCCTCATCCTTGTCGACGCAGACAACTTCATGCCCGAAATCTGCAAAACATGCGCCAGATACAAGGCCAACATAGCCCGAACCGATCATTGCGATTTTCATTACGATTCCCTTTTGGATGCCAATGCCGATTGCTCGCGCCTTATGACTTTATCATGACAGGAACAAGTCTTGCGTCGGCGTGTTCAGCCGACCAAGCAATAGCCTTAAGGGCGTTGCTGTTTAGCTCGCAAGCCATAGCTGACGCTGAACAGCATTTTTGGGCTGGTCGGGCCAGATGCCTCGGACGTCATAAACAATCTTTCCTGCGCGTTCCGCGAGCGGAATGGCTTTGAAGCTGTCATGGTCAACCAAGGTTATCAGCATGCCGCACTCCAGCAGAGCGCGGTCGATATCGACAAGCGTTGCGCCAGTGCCATCAAAAGCACGCGGAAGAGCCGCCGCATAAGGCTCAATGACGTAAATACGGTCACCGAACTGTTCCGCCAGTGTTGCAGCCGCCTTTAACGCAGGGCTTTCGCGGAAATCATCAATATTCGCCTTAAATGCCAACCCCATGCAGCCGATTTTGATGCCGGGATTTTCCAAGATCATGTTCCGCGCGCGGGCGATGACATGGTCAATCTTGCCGTCGTTGACGTTGCGTGCTGTTTGGATGAGCGGACTTTGGTCTGGCGCGCCATGTACGATGAACCAAGGGTCGACTGCAATACAATGGCCGCCAACGCCGGGGCCGGGTTGCAGGATGTTTACACGTGGATGCCGGTTGGCGAGGCGAATGACTTCCCACACATCAAGTCCCATATGATCTGCGACCATCGACAATTCATTCGCAAAGGCGATGTTCACATCACGGAACGCATTTTCGACAAGCTTTGTCATTTCGGCAGAGCGGGCATCGGTTGTGACGCATTCACCCCGCACAAAGCGTTTGTAAAATGTGAGCGCCTTGCGCGCACAGCGCGGCGTTATACCGCCTATCGACCGGTCATTGTTGGTCAGTTCTTCCAATATCCGTCCCGGAAGAACCCGTTCCGGGCAATAAGCGATCGAAACATCGGGGGTCTCGGACGTGATGCCGGGAATTTTGAGGTCAGGGCGCAACTGCGCGATCAGGTCACGAACGCGGTCCGTGGTGCCGACCGGTGATGTGGATTCCAATATGATCGTATCACCGACCTTCAATGCAGCTGCGATGTTGGTTGCTGCATGCAAAACATAGCTGATGTCGGGTGTGTGATTGTCGCCGAACGGCGTTGGTACGGCGATGATAAAGACGTCAGCTGGTACCACCATTGTCGACGCCCGCAGCAATTGCCGCGACACCACGCCTTGGACAAGGCCGTCGAGATCGATCTCTTCAATATGGATTTCGCCGCGGTTGATTGTATCGACAACAGACTGGTTCACGTCGACCCCAACGACACGGCAACCCGAACGCGCAATAACGGCTGCTGTAGGTAGGCCGATATATCCCAGGCCAACCACGCATACGTCAGGTTTCTTGTCGACGAGCATTATAGATGATCTCCGCTATGCGCTGGCTTGCGCGACCATCCCCAAATGGATTGTGCGCGCGGGCCATTGCTGAATAGGCGGCATCATCATCCAAAAGAGTGAAAATTTCGGAAATGATGCGGTCTTTATCGGTGCCGATCAGCTTCGCTGTGCCCGCTATGATGCCTTCGGGGCGCTCGGTCGCATCGCGCATCACCAGCACCGGCTTTCCAAGGGCGGGTGCTTCTTCCTGAACGCCGCCGCTATCGGTTAACATGATGTGCGATATCGACAGCAGGCGGGCGAAGTTGGGATAGTCCAAGGGTTCAATCATCGCGACATTGGGTAAATCACCCAGAGCGGCGTTCATCACCGCGCGGACGTTGGGGTTCATGTGCACGGGGAAGATGCACGCCACATCGTCCCGCGCTGCAATTGTCTGAATTGCCGCTGCGATGTTGTCCATACCATCGCCGAAATTCTCCCGGCGGTGTGTTGTGATGCCAATGATCTTGCGGCCCCGGAACCGTTCTTCATATGGCGCAAGCTTCGCGGTCAATGCTGGGTTTCGCGTGATACGATCCGTTACCCAATGCAGTGCATCAATCACCGTGTTGCCGGTGACGTATATATTTTCCGGCGAAATGGCCTCTGCTGCAAGCGCAGCCGCAGACACGGCGGTGGGCGCGAAATGCTGATCCGCGATCGTGCCGATAATCTTGCGGTTCACTTCTTCGGGCCATGGCTGGTAGATATTGTTGCTGCGCAAACCCGCCTCGACATGGTCGACCGGCACCTTGCGGTAATAGGCGGCCAGCGCGCCGCACATGGCGGTGGCGGTATCGCCCTGAACGATGACGCGGTCCGGCTTTTCCGCGTCCATCACCTGGCCAAGGCCGGTGAGCAATGCGGCGGTAAGTCCGTCGAGCGTCTGGTCGGGCTTCATCAGATCGAGATCGTGATCGGGAACGATCCCGGCGATCTCCAGCACCTGATCCAGAATG
>CALDKP010000312.1 GCA_937898535.1 uncultured Sphingomonadales bacterium
GCTTGGGTGGGCAAAACACTAGGTTGCAATAGTCGTCTGTCGGGTTAATTGCGGCCTATGGCAAAAATCTGGTTTGACAACGCACTTGACCTCAATTCGCTCACCGAAAATGGTGACGATTGCATGCCCGGCTATGTCGGCATCCGGTTCATCGATTATGGCGACGACTGGATCAAGGCCAGCATGCCGGTCAATGAACGCACCAAACAACCTTATGGCCGATTGCACGGTGGCGCGTCTGTTGTGCTTGCCGAAACGGTCGGATCGGTGGGCGCGGCGATGACCGTGGACCGCAGCAAATTTGCGACCGTGGGCATGGAAATCAACGCGAACCATATTCGTCCGGCAAAGGACGGTCTGGTTTTTGCAACCGGGAAAGCTGAATCCATTGGCCGGACAACACAAATCTGGTCCATCCGCATTGAGGACGAAGCCGGAAAGCTGGTGTGCATTTCGCGGATCACAATGGCCGTCATTTCCACCGAACGCGCCTAAAATATTGCGTTTCGGGCCGATGACGTCCACGGGTAAAAGATAGATGACACCGTTAGACAGAATTTGGGGTGCAAGCGAATGTCGCTTCGATATGTAAGAGAATTTAAGGGCTTTGCCGGGGTCAGACTTGAAGCGGATGATATCGGTTCCGCCGATGAACCCTCGATCGTCCTGCTGCACGGATTTGGACAAACGCGTAAGGTTTGGGAAGATGTCGCAGTCGGCCTTGAACAGGCTGGGCGACACGTTATCAACGTCGACCTGCGCGGTCATGGCGGCAGCGATTGGCCGTCCGATGGCCGTTATGACATTGACGCCTTTGTAGACGATTTACGTGCGGTTCTGGGGCAGATGCGGACGCGACCTGTGGTCGTGGCGGCAACGCACAGCGCATGGATTGCAACGATGGCGCTTGCCGAGGATGCAGCGACATTGGCGTCTGGCCTTATCCTCCTCGACCCGCCTGCGCATACCGATGCCCAAGCGGTAAAGGTTTCCGCCGAGAAACTGTCTGCGGCCTTGGGGCAGGGACTTGCGCCATCCGAATATGACAGCAAGATTTTCGCGTCATTCGGCACCGACGGTGTGGATGCACGGCTGGAGCATGCGGCACCGCAGATCAACATTCCCGTATTGGTGGTGCGCGGCGCACTTGGCGCGTCGGATGGTGTTGACCCGCAAACGGGCTTTGCCTCCGCTTTTCCCAATGTCGAAGCGATTGATGTCGACGGCGGCGGGCTGTTGATCGTGGCGGAACGAACCGAAGCGTTCAACGGCTTGCTGATCGATTTTCTGGAGCGCAAACAGCCGCGCTTCATTCCGGAATATCGCTCCGGTTCTGATGCGCGCACGTTGCGCGATGCGATGGGCTGCTTTGCAACGGGCGTGACCATCATCACCGCCCATGCGCCCGACGGACGGCCCGTTGGCCTGACGGCGAACAGCTTCACCAGCGTGTCGCTCGATCCGCCATTGCTGCTCGTCTGTATCGCCAACAATTCGGGCAGTGCAGAAGTTTTGCGCGGGATTGATGATTTCGCGGTCAACGTGCTGCAGATTGGCCAGCAGCCGGTGTCCAACCTGTTCGCGGGAAAAAGCGAAGATCGGTTCTCCGGAACGCGGTGGGAAGTCGGCGAATATGGCGCGCCTATTTTGCCCAGCTCGCTCGGTATCTTTGAATGCAAACGGCATACGCTGCACGAGGCGGGGGACCACTTCATCCTCGTCGGGCGCGTCGAAAAAGCCAGCTTTGAACCGCGCCGCGATCCTTTGCTATATTTCCGCGGCAAATACCGGCGCCTGCACTTCACATAACGCCCGCTCGCATTGACTCCTGAAGAGTGATGCCGTAATCTGGTTTCAAATGTAACCAGTTTCGCAGGAGCAGTAGCATGGCCGATTTGTTCGAAAATCCGTTGGGTCTCGATGGGTTCGAATTCATCGAATTTTCCGCACCGGAAAAAGGCCTGCTCGAACCTGTGTTCGAACGCATGGGTTTTACGCGGATTGCCCGGCACCGGTCGAAAGATGTCGATCTATGGCGTCAGGGTGAAATCAACCTGATCGCCAATTATGAACCCAAAAGCCCGGCGGCTTATTTTGCGGCGGAACATGGTCCGTCGGCGTGCGGCATGGCGTTTCGCGTGAAAAATGCGCGGGTCGCCTATGACGAAGCGATTGCCCGCGGCGCTGAACCCGTTGAGACGCGAACTGGGCCAATGGAGCTGCGGCTGCCCGCCATTCGCGGCATTGGCGGGGCGATGATTTACCTCGTCGATCGCTATGGTGACGCGTTGTCGATTTACGATATCGATTTTGATTATCTGCCCGGTGTTGACCGCAACCCTGTGGGTGCTGGCTTCAAGATTATCGACCACCTGACGCACAACGTCTATGGCGGGCGCATGGCGCATTGGGGTAGCTTTTATGAGCGCGTCTTCAACTTCCGCGAAATCCGCTATTTCGACATCGAGGGCCAGGCCACTGCGCTGGTCAGCAAGGCGATGACCGCGCCCGACGACAAGATCCGCATTCCCTTGAACGAAAGCCAGGACGAGCACAGCCAGATCGAGGAGTTCCTGCGCGAGTATAAGGGCGAGGGCATCCAGCATCTGGCGCTCGCCACCGATGACATCTTCGCCACCGTCGACAGGTTGCGCGCGCGCGGCATCGTCTTCCAGGACAGCCCCGACAGCTATTTCGACCTGATCGACAAGCGCCTGCCGGGCCACGACCATGACGTCGAGGAAATGCGCAAGCGCCGCATCCTGATCGACGGCTCGCCCGAGACCGGCGGCGGCTTGCTGCTGCAGATTTTCACCGCGAACATGGTCGGGCCGATCTTCTTCGAAA
>CALDKP010000313.1 GCA_937898535.1 uncultured Sphingomonadales bacterium
CTGTACGATAAATTGTTTGAAGAGCATGAATGGGAACATGCCATTGATGAAGCATTGGCGCAGGCGCTGACCAACTTGCGTTCGGTCGCCGCACCCGCTGGCGAAATGACCGTGTTGCTTGGACCCGGCTGGCCCGGCGTATTGCTGCATGAAGCCGTCGGCCATGGTCTGGAAGGCGATTTTAACCGCAAGGGCAGCAGTGCCTTTTCCGGCAAGATTGGCCAGCGCGTGGCTGCGCCCGGCGTCACCGTTGTCGATGATGGCACCATGATGAACCGCCGCGGTTCGCTGTCGATTGATGATGAAGGCACGCCGACGCAGGAAAATGTCCTGATCGAAGACGGCATATTGCGCGCCTATATGCAGGACCGCATGAACGCCCGCCTGATGGGCGTTGCGCCGACGGGCAATGGTCGCCGCGAAAGCTATGCCCATGCACCGATGCCGCGGATGACCAATACATTCATGCGCAGCGGCAATGACGATCCGGCCGAACTGTTAAGCCGCGTCAAAAACGGCATCTTCGCCAAAAGCTTCGGCGGCGGGCAAGTCGACATCGTGTCGGGCAAATTTGTGTTCAGCTGCACCGAGGCCTATTTGGTCAAGGACGGCAAGCTTGGCGATCCCATCAAAGGCGCGACCTTGATTGGCGATGGCCCAACCGCGCTGAACAAGGTCATTGGCCTTGGCAACGACATGGCATTGGATGATGGCATCGGCGTGTGCGGCAAAGGCGGGCAAAGCGTTCCGGCGGGCGTCGGGCAACCCACAACCTTGGTCAGTGCGCTTACCGTGGGCGGCACGGCGGGTTGATGGGTGCATATTTCGGTCCAAATTGCGATATGGCCGAATTAACCGCATGACCCCGGGATGAGCCGCGCACTCAAGGTTGCGACCTATAATATTCGCAAGGCGGTTGGCCTTGACCAACGGCGCAACCCCGAACGCATATTGGCGGTGCTCAAAGAAATCGACGCCGATATCATCGCGCTACAGGAGGTAGACCGCCGGTTCGGCGCGCGTGTCAGTGCGCTGCCGCTGGCGATGCTGGAGGCGGAGACATCGTGGATGCCCGTGCCTTTGCATTTCCGCCCCGCCGCCATTGGTTGGCACGGCAACGCGATTTTGGTGCGCAAGGGCATGGAAGTGCGCCATTGCCAGCCGATTGACATGCCAACGCTGGAACCGCGCGGCGCGGTGATGGCGGAACTGTCGGTTGCCGGACATGCACTGCGCGTCATTGGCGTGCATCTGGATTTATCGGGGCTGTGGCGGCGCAAGCAAATCCGGGCGTTGCTCGCGGCCATTGATTCCAGCCCGCGGCACATGCCCACTATTCTGATGGGGGATTTCAACCAATGGTCGGACAGCGGCGCACTGAACGAACTTGCGTTCCATCATCACCGGCTGGTGCAAACGCCCAAAAGCTTCCACACATCGCGCCCGGTCGCGCGATTGGACCGCATAATCGTCAGCCATGACGTCAACGTCACCGCGGCGGACAGCCATATTTCAACATTGTCCAAACAGGCGTCGGACCATCTGCCCTTATGGGCATCGATTCAGATTGGTTGAATGCCTAATATTTAGGCAGCGATTATCCGCTGATTAAATTTTAGGCAGAATGGAAGGTGGCGGCACTGATGTCGACTGCCCCTATCGCCTGTAATCGGCCTATTTAGGTGCTTTTTCCGTTTCTGGCACGACGTTTGCATATTGCATTGCACAACCAAAATTGGGGGCGTGCATGAAATATATTATTGCCATTATTAAGCCGCACAAGCTGGACCCGGTGCGCGAAGCGCTCACCGCGTTGGGCGTGTCCGGCATGACCGTGACTGAGGTCAAAGGCTTTGGCCGACAAAAAGGGCAGACCGAAATTTATCGCGGTGCCGAATATGCAACCAACATGGTGCCCAAGGTGAAAATCGAGATCGCATGCGCGTCCGATCAAGCCCCTGCCGTGGTCGAGGCCATTCAGCAGGCCGCCGAAACAGGCGCCATTGGTGACGGAAAGATATTTGAATTCGAACTTGCCGGTGCCCTGCGCATCCGCACGGGCGACACCAACGAAACCGCGCTTTGACGCAATAATAGCAAGCTAGGGGAACCAGATAATGTCCAAGACACTCAAGTTTCTAGGCGCGGCGGGGGCGACATTGTTCGCCGCTTTGCCCGCCTTCGCACAGGAGGCAGCCGAAAAAGCTGCTGATGGCGCGGCAGCGGTGGCGGTTGCCGTCGCCGACGGCCCGATTAAGGCGCCAACCGTTGAACAAATGGCCGGCATGGTCGACAAGGGCGATACGACGTGGATGCTGATTAGCTCTGCATTGGTATTGCTGATGTCGATCCCGGCGCTTGCGCTGTTTTACGGCGGCCTTGTCCGCACCAAGAATATGCTCAGCCTGCTGATGCAGGTGTTCATGATTGTGTCGGTCGCGGCGCTTGTCTGGGTCACTTATGGCTACAGCCTGGCCTTCACCAGCGGTAATGCCTTCATCGGCGGCTTTTCAAAGATATTCCTGCAGGGCGTTGATGCGACGACTTATGCGGCCACGTTCAGCAACAATGTCTACATTCCGGAATATGCCTTTGTCGTGTTCCAGATGACCTTTGCCTGCATCACGCCGGCGTTGATCGTCGGCGCATTTGCAGAGCGTATCAAGTTCACACCCTTGATGATTTTCACGGTGTTGTGGCTCACGTTCGCTTATTTCCCGATCGCACATATGGTGTGGTACTGGGCTGGACCAGACTTTCTGGTTGATGCACCGACCGACATGGGTCTGCTGTGGGGCTGGGGCGCACTTGATTTCGCTGGCGGCACAGTCGTTCACATCAATGCTGCGGTAGCCGGTCTGGTCGGTGCTTTCATGGTCGGCAAACGTACCGGTTACGGCAGAGAATCGATGGCACCACACAGCCTTACCCTGACCATGGTCGGTGCGGCATTATTGTGGGTGGGCTGGTTTGGTTTCAATGCGGGTTCTGCACTGGAAGCAAATGGTTTTGCAGCGCTGGCTTTTGTTAATACCTTCCTTG
>CALDKP010000314.1 GCA_937898535.1 uncultured Sphingomonadales bacterium
ACACCTGGAACAAGTAGGGCCGCGTGTTGGCCAGCGGCCGGGGGTGAACCCCGTGCCAGTGCGTGCCCTGCATGTCGAAGCCCAGCAGCAGCACGCGCTTGGCGCCCCGCTGCACCGCGAGGTTGATCGCCTGGTAGCCGCCGTTCCCGCCCTGGTGGATCAGCCCCGGCCGCCGGCCCAGCCCGGGGGAGGCCGAACTCTCGATCCAGCGCAAGCCGTAGCGCAGCGCCGCGGAGCGCTCTTGCGTCCACCGCTCTTGCTGGAACGGCTCCCACAGGCCGCGGTCGACGTGGTCGAAGTAGTGCACCCACCACACGCCGTCGCAGGCGTACAGCACGTCGGCCCACGGCGCCAGGCGAAACGTGGTGTTCACCACGATCGCCGGCACGCCGGCGAGCAGGAGGTTCTGTGACGGCGTGAGCCGGGTCTCGGCGCGAAACTTGGCGACGATGCGGCGGAGCGCGGTCTTCAGCTGGCGCTGCGGCGTGTCCTTGATGCGGCCGGTCTCGACGTAAAGGCCGAGGAACCAGTTGCCGTCACTCTGCTGGTGCCAGCCAAACAGGTCGCCCTGCTTCGTGAAGTTCATCGGGCGGGCCGGGGCGAGCCTGAGCGAAGCGCAGGTGATCGCCCACTGTGCCGCACGGCTGGCCAAGTTCAAGGTGCCGGTGCGGGTGGTGATCACCGACAGCATCCCGCGCACCGCCAGCGGCAAGGTGCGCAAGGACGTGCTGCGCCAGATCGAAAATGCTGACGATGCCGAAATTAACCGGCGCGTCGATGCCATTGCAGGCAGATTGGCGGCAATCTGGAATGAAAGCGATTCGACCGGCAAGACACCGGCTGAAGTCGCCGACAATATGGCACAAAAGCTTATTGGCCGTTGATCCCAAATCCATTGGCGTAACGCTTTTGCGGTGCTAGATGCGTCGCCGACTTATGCACCGTTTCGCCAATCCTGCCCGCTTTTTGCGTATCGCAAAACCACTCACACCTTGGCTGTTGTGGATGGGTATCGCTTTGACGCTTGGGGCATGCCTGTGGGGTGCGTTCTTCACGCCAACTGAACGCCTCATGGGTGATACCGTAAAGATTATATTTGTGCATGTGCCCGCCGCTTGGCTGGGTATGGGCGGCTGGACCGGCATTGCCATTGCCAGCATCATTCAGTTGGTCTGGCGCCATCCACTTGCTGGTGTTTCCGCGCGCGCAATTGCGGTACCCGGCGCGACCTTTGCGGCGATTTGCCTGATCACCGGGTCGATTTGGGGCCGGCCAACATGGGGGACATGGTGGGTCTGGGACGGACGCCTGACATCGATGCTGGTGCTGTTTTTTCTCTATCTTGGATATATCGCGCTTTCGAACGCATCGAGCGAGAAGGGCGATACCAGCCGCGTTGCTGCTGTTTTCGGCATCATCGGTGCCGTCAACATTCCGATCATTAACCGTTCGGTCATATGGTGGGAAAGCCAGCACCAAAAGGCGAGCATTACCTTGGGTGGCTCTTCCATCGATCAAGCTTATTTGGTGCCGCTTTTTGTTTCGGTTGCGGGCTTTAGCCTTTTGTTCGGCGCGTTGGTGTTGATGCGGATGCGCACGGCTTTGGCTGAAATGCGGATTGAGGCGCGTATGCGCCGGATGGCGGACTATTGATGCCACACGCACCGTTCATTATCGCGTCGTTCGCCGTTACGGGCGTGGGCATCAGCTGGCTCGTGATCTCCAGCTATCTTGCCATGCGTCGCGCAGAGGCATCGGCAGATGAATTGAGGCAACAGCCATGAAGCCCAAGCATCAACGCCTGCTGCTCGCCGCGATCGCGGTTTGCGCGTTGATTGGGGCTGGCCTGATCGCGGCGGCGGCTTTGCGCGAAGAAGCCTCTTATTTTTACACGCCCACCACGCTGGCCAGCGCCAATGTTGCGCCGGGTAAGGCCATTCGCCTTGGCGGAATGGTGCAAAAGGGTTCAATCGTCCGCGCTGCCGATGGCGTTTCGATTACCTTTACGGTGCAGGATAAAGATAAAACGCAAAAGGTCGCCTATCGCGGCATTACGCCTGATCTGTTCGTTGAAGGGTCTGGTGTCGTTGCAGACGGTCGGCTTGGCCCAGACCGCGTCTTTATCGCGGACAGCCTGTTGGCCAAGCATGACGAAAATTATGTGCCCAAAGAACTGGCGGATATCGACATGACTTCCGCAGAACACACAAAGGACACGCTTTCAAAATGAAGGCTTTGACATGATGGCGGAGGCAGGACTTGCCGCTTTGTGGCTGGCCGCCGCAATGGCGCTGCTCCAACTTGTGGGCGGCATGACATTGTTGCGCGGCGGCGCGGGGCAGCTTGTGCCGCTCATCAAGCCTGCGGCTTATGTCCAAGGTGCCTTATGCGCATTTGCGTTTCTCGCGCTGATGTGGCTGTTTTACGTAACCGACCTGTCGGTGTTGTTGGTCGCCAGCAATAGCCACATTGATAAACCCCTCATATTCAAGCTTGCGGGGACATGGGGCAATCATGAAGGCTCGATGCTGCTGTGGGTATCGGTTTTGTCGGTGTCCGGCGCTGCGATTGCGCTGCTTGAAAAGCGGATTGAATCCAAAACGCTGAATGCCACGCTCGCGGTGCAGGCATTCATTGCCCTTGGCTTTTTTGCATTTCTTTTGTTCGCGTCTAATCCGTTTGAACGCCTTGTGCCTGCGCCTGTTGAAGGGAATGGACTTAATCCGTTGCTTCAGGACGTCGGCCTCGCGTTCCATCCGCCGACATTATATTTTGGCTATGTCGGGCTTTCGATCGCCTTCTCCTTTGCCGTGGGTGCACTGTTGACCAACCAGGTTGGCCCTGCATTTGCACGTGCGATGCGGCCTTGGGTGTTGGCGGCGTGGATATTCCTGACCATCGGCATCACGGCGGGCAGCTATTGGGCGTATTATGAACTTGGCTGGGGTGGCTGGTGGTTCTGGGACCCCGTTGAAAACGCATCGTTGCTGCCGTGGCTGGCGGCGACCGCGCTCCTCCATTCGGTCAGCGTCCTTGCCACGCGTAACGCTTTGCGCGCATGGACGATCATGCTGGCGCTGGTTGCATTTGCGATGTCGATGGCTGGGACGTTCTTGGTGCGGTCGGGCATTTTGACGAGCGTTCACGCATTTGCTGTCGATCCGGAACGCGGGGCGTTCATTCTTGCGTTGATGTTGCTATACACCAGCCTTGCGTTTGTGATTTTTGCTTTGCGCATTAATTCGGTCAAGCAAGGCGAGCCGTTTCAACTTATCAGCCGCGAAGGCGGTATTGTTGCTAACAACATCTTCCTAAGCGTTATTCTGGCTGTGGTGCTCATCGGCACGCTGTACCCGCTTGCGGCCGAAGCGATGGGCGACAAGATTTCGGTTGGCCCACCCTATTTCAACAAGGCAACGGTGCCGATTGCTGTTCTGTTGATGCTTGCCCTTTTGATTGGCCCGATGCTGCGCTGGCGCCGCGATGATCTCAAACGCTTGAAATATTGGCTTATCGGGGCGGGTGCAATATTGTTGTGGAGCGGCATCGCCGTTTGGAAATTCGCGCCGGACGTTGGACTGTTCCCATTGCTTGGGATTGCCTTGTCATTGGCATTGGCTATCGCTGCTTGGCTGCCCTTACGCGGCCGCAAATTGCTGCGTACACCATTACCTATATTCGGCATGGTCATCGCGCATTTCGGCATTGCCGTCAGCGTTTTCGGCATGGCGGCAGAATCCGGATTTTCATCAGAAACCTTGACCGCGCTTGCCCCGGGCGAAAGCGCTCAAGTGGCTGGATGGCAAGTAAAGCTCGACGATGTGAACCCTGTTGTCGGGGACAATTGGGTTGCAGTTGAGGGCGAGATGCATGCGATGAAAAATGGCAATGCTTTTGTGCTTCGTCCGCAGTCGCGGCAGTTTTTCAAACCTGAAATGCAAACGAGCGAGGCGGCATTGCTGACGCGTTGGAATGGCCAACTTTATGCCGTCATTGCGCAGCCGGACCAAGAGGGCGATGGCCGCTGGCAAGTGCGCTTGTGGTGGAAACCCTTTGTGTCGTTTATCTGGTATGGCGGAATGTTGATCGCGGTCGGTGGTATCATTGCGCTGCTTGGCCGCATGTTCCGGCGCGCGAAAAAACCTGCGAAAAACAAGTGGCAGACAACATGAACCGGCCTTGGCTTCTGTGGATCCCGCTTGCGGTGGTCGCTTTCATTGGCGGTTTGGCCATTTATGGCCTAGCCGTCCCCAAAGACGAACAGGTGCATTCGGCGATGATTGGCCAAAAGCTGCCGGCATTTTCATTGCCTGCAGCAACGGCGGGCGTTGAAGGCTTGGCGAGCGCCGATATGGTGGATGGGAAGCCCCGTTTGCTGAACATTTTTGCCAGCTGGTGCATCCCGTGCAAGGCGGAAGCGCCGTATCTTGAAGCCTTGAAAAAGGCAGGTATCGAAATTGATGCCATCGCCATCCGCGACAGACCCGAGGACGTTGCGGCATTTCTGAGCGAATTCGGCAACCCGTTCCGGCGCATTGGATCGGACAGCGAAATGGCTGTCCAGCTTAAGCTTGGGTCGTCGGGTGTTCCGGAAACCTATGTGATCGGCGGTGATGGCACGATATTGTATCAGCATATCGGCGATATCCGGGCTGAACATGTCCCGATGCTGATTGAAAAAGTGAACGCCGCGAAATGAGAATGCTCGCGCTCATATGCCTGATGCTTGCAACACCTATGTTTGCGCAAGGCAGCGGTCCCACGCCCGCGTTTGCGAACCGTCAATTGCCTGATCCCGCACAGGAAGCGGAGGCAACCAAGTTGATGCACAGCTTGCGCTGCATTCAATGCCAAGGCCAATCGATCGCCGATAGTGACGCGCACATGGCGGGTACGATGCGCGCGGAGGTGCGGCAACAAATTGCAGCGGGGCAAAAGCCCGAGGCCATTCGTGGTTGGATGATCGCGCGCTACGGTGAATGGGTCAGCTTCGAACCTGATATGAAGGGGGCAGGGCTGTTGCTTTGGCTTACGCCCTTATTGGTCCTGATCGCGGGCATATGGCTGGCGCGCGGATTGTTCCGGAGGGGCGCATGAACGGTTGGTTTGCACTTGGTATTTTGGCTGTTGTTAGCTTGGCCATTCTCGTTTGGAATGTCAGATCGTCGAAAGGCCTATGGCAGATTGCCGCAGCCGTCGTTCTATTGGGCATGACGGGATACGCGCTTCAGGGACGGCCCACGACACCATCGTCGCCGGCTAAACCACTGGCGGCAAGCGAAGTCGCCGCGATCCAGCTTGTCGACATACGGGCCGACATGGACCAAAGCTTTGGCAGCGCAAAGCGCTGGCTTGTCACCGCGGACTCATTTGCCAAGCAGGGCGATTACACGCTGTCGGCATCCTATATTCAAGCCGGCTTGCGCAAAGACCCGAACAACCCGGATTTGTGGTCCGCATTGGGTTTGCAACTGATGCTGGCAAGTGAAGGCCAAATGTCGCCTCCGGCGGAATTGGCATTTGATAAGGCGCGGGCAATCCGGCCCAATTATCCCGCGCCATATTATTTCGCGGGGCTTGCGCGGCTTTTTGCCGGTGACCTCGACGGGGCCATTTTGCTCTGGGAAAAGACCGTGTCACTGGCGACACCGCAAGCCAAGTGGAAGGCGCGGATTGAGTCGCAACTGCAAGCGGCGAAGGCATTGCAGGCGCAGGCCGCTCGTGCGCAAGCGGATAATGCAGCTAAGTAACTGATATAATTTATTTTCATGGCCAATGACGGGCTTTATTGCTTTGTTGTGATGGGTTGGTGGCCATGCTAATGCGCGCGTCCTGACTGCTTCTAAGGCAATCGGGGCAAACGCCGGGGAAACGAAATGGTTGGGCCGCAAGCTGCAGACGATTTTGGTCATAGTGAGCAAGATCAACATGAAAGTCATGCCCCGAAGGGGTCGCTGCTCGCCCTGTGCGTTGGCACAGTTGGCGTCGTGTTTGGCGACATCGGGACGAGCCCGATTTATGCCTTCCGCGAAACATTCGCCGGACATCATCCCATCACCCCCGACCCCATGCACATTAATGGTGTGCTAAGTCTCGTTTTTTGGTCGATGATGATCGTTGTGACATTCAAATATGTCTTCACGATCATGAAGGCGGACAACAAGGGCGAGGGCGGGAGTCTTGCCCTTCTCGCGCTGATTAACCGCCAGACTGCAGGCGCGAAATGGACCGCGCCGTTCGTGATGCTGGGTGTTTTTGCAACCGCATTATTTTACGGCGATTCCATGATCACGCCGGCGATGTCGATCCTGTCGGCGGCTGAAGGTCTGAAATATGTCAGCCAAGGCTTTAGCGCCTGGATCCTGCCCATATCGATTGTGATTATCGGTG
>CALDKP010000315.1 GCA_937898535.1 uncultured Sphingomonadales bacterium
GCGCCTCAATCAGGTCCACTTCGACCCCGCGCCCGCCGCTAGAATAGGCCACGCCCAAATCGAATAATGCGTCCGCGTCGCCGCGCTCCGCATCGGCCAACCGGCTTTCGATCAAGAAATTCGCGTTTTTGATACTGTTCGCCATGATTACTGTCCCCACATCCACTGTGTGAAGCCACTCTCGCCGAACATGGATAACAAATGGTTAACGCAAAAAGTAAAAACTGCATCCGGATTGGCGGATAAAGCGGGCGCGCTACATCGCCAGATTATCAAGAAGACGCGTCTTGCCGATCTTTGCCGCCGCGAGCAACCTCGCCTCGCGGCCGTCAAAGGCGTGCAGCTCCTCTAGCGTTACTGCGTCGGCGAGAGCGAAATAGTCCACCACATCAAAGCCGCCCGCCAATATTTTTGCAGTCGCGGCGGCAAGTGTGTCGGCCACAGCTTTGCCGGCACGAATATCGCGTGCTGCGTCTTCCAACGCCCTGGGCAAAGCCAAGGCCGCCTCCCTTTGCTCGGGCGTCAGATATGCGTTGCGCGAGGACAGTGCGAGGCCGTCTGCGTCACGCACGATCGGAACACCCAATATCTCAAAATCGAAATCCAGATCGCGCGCCATTTGGCGAATGACGGCGAGTTGCTGGAAATCCTTCTCACCAAAGAGCGCAACGTCGGGCTGAACCTGATTGAACAATTTCGCGACAACAAGCGCGACACCGTCAAAATGCCCGGGGCGTGCGCCGCCGCAATATCCCCGGCTTGGTCCATCGACATGCACCTTGGTCGCAAAGCCCTGCGGATAGACAGTCGCCGCGGTGGGTGCCCATAAGATGTCGACACCCGCGGCACGCAACAGTTCTGAATCGCGTTCAAACGTCCGTGGATAGGCGTCGAGATCTTCATTCGGGCCGAATTGGGTTGGGTTCACAAATATAGACACCACCACCGCGTCGGCATGGCGCCGCGCATTGTCGACCAGTGCCATATGCCCGTCATGTAACGCCCCCATGGTCGGGACAAGCGCAATGCGCCCCTTCTGCTTTCTCAGGAGGGAAACATTGTGTCGTAATGGGCCAAGTTGATTGATGGTTTGCACGTATCGGCGGCCTTGTTTACTGGCTTTAGGTGAACCCGCCTATGCGGGACAGCGTGTCGACATTTCAAGGCAAATGTCGGGCGGAAGCTATTTGGGACAGGTCTGGGGGAATATGAGCAAGGCACATCACATTGTTTTCGCGAATGAAAAGGGCGGAACGGGTAAGTCGACGACGGCGGTTCATGTCGCCATTGCCTTGGCATCGCGCGGTGCGCGGGTTGCCTGTATTGACCTGGATTCACGCCAGCGGACATTGTTTCGTTATCTTGAGAACCGGCGCGATACGATTACGCGGCGTCGCATCAGCCTGCCCATGCCCGTGTTTGAAGTTTTTGAGCATGATTCGCAGGCGACGCTTGACCGGCAAGTCGAACGACTGGGTGCCGAGAATGATTTCCTGATCTTTGACACGCCCGGCCGCGATGACAAATATGCCCGCTTCGTCGCAACGCGTGCAAATACGCTCGTGACCCCGATCAATGACAGCTTCGTCGACTTCGATCTCATCGGCCAAGTCGATGCGGAAAATTTCAAAGTACGTAAATTGAGCTTCTATGCAGAGCTCATCTGGGAGGCACGCAAGGAGCGGGCGAAGGCCGACGGTGTCACGATCGACTGGGTCGTGGTGCGCAACCGGCTGCACAATATGGAGGCGCGCAACCAGCAGCGTATGACCAATGCCATTGCTGAATTGTCGAAGCGTGTAGGTTTCCGGTCCGTGCCGGGCTTGAACGAACGCGTCATTTATCGCGAGCTTTTTCCGTCGGGACTGACGCTGATCGACAAGGGCCATTTGGGGCAGCTTGCGACTGCGCATATTGCGGCACGTCAGGAATTGCGTGAACTGGTCACGGGCCTCGCACTTCCCGATCTACAGGGTTCCACGCTCGTTTAATGGCCTTTCTCGGGCTCCTGATTATCGCTGCGCTGGCGTGGGCGGTGTGGACGAAAAAGCTGCAATCGCAACAGCTGCCGCCGATATTGCTTGGGATTGGCGGCGCCTTTTTGGCAGCGCGGGGTAGCCTTCTGCTTGGGCTCGGGGCCATTGCAATTGCCGCGGCTTGGTATCGCGGGATGTCGTGGCGGCTGTTCGGCAAAAGCGTGAAAGTAAATGAGGCGTCAGCCCTTGATGACGCCCGCTTTCTGCTTGGCGTTTCCCGTTTCGATACCGCCGAGCGCATTCGCGAGCGGCATCGCGCTTTGATTTCGCAATACCATCCCGACACAGGCGGCAGCGACGCAAATGCCGCCGCGTTAAACAAAGCGCGTGATCTTTTATTAGATGACTTGAGCAAAAAAAGACTGTAATTACTAACCTATACTGTAATTATAAGATTATCTCCCAAAAATAGGCATCCCATGACACATAATTTCCACCCGACATC
>CALDKP010000316.1 GCA_937898535.1 uncultured Sphingomonadales bacterium
TCATGACCGGCTTTAAATCAGACCTTCTCCGCATCCTTTCAGACCGCGGCTACATCCACCAGATCACCGACGGCGAGGCGCTGGACAAGCTGGCCACGACGCAGATCGTGCCCGGCTATGTCGGGTTTGACGCGACCGCACCCTCGCTGCACGTCGGCAATCTGGTCTCGATCATGCTGCTGCGCCGCCTTCAACAGGCGGGTCACAAGCCGGTCGTTCTGATGGGCGGCGGCACGACGCGGATCGGCGACCCGACGGGCAAGGACGAAGTCCGCAAGATGCTGACGGATGAAACCATCGAAGCCAACATATCGTCGATACGCACAGCGTTTGAGCAGTTTTTAACCTTTGGCGATGGCCCGACCGATGCCGTGATGGTCAACAACCATGACTGGTTGGGTCAGCTTGGATATATCGAACTTCTGCAAGAGGTTGGCACCCACTTCACTGTCAACCGGATGCTGACATTTGATTCGGTCAAACTGCGGCTTGAACGCGAGCAGCCCATGACCTTCCTCGAATTCAACTATATGATCTTGCAAGGTTATGACTTCCGTCATCTCAGCAAGACGATGGGCGTCCGTTTGCAAATGGGCGGATCGGACCAATGGGGCAACATCATTAACGGCATGGAATTGGCGCGCCGGATGGACGGTGCAGAGGTGTTTGGTCTTACCACGCCGCTGATCACAAAAGCCGATGGATCGAAAATGGGCAAGTCCGTCTCTGGCGCGGTCTGGCTGAATCGCGAACAACTGCCTGATTATGATTATTGGCAGTTCTGGCGCAATACGGACGACCGCGATGTCGGCAAGTTCCTGCGTCTTTTCACCGATTTGCCTCTCGACGAAATCGAACGTTTGGAATCGTTGGAGGGTTCCGAAATCAACACCGCCAAGATCGCACTGGCAAACGCGGCAACGGAATTGTGCCGTGGCGCCGAGGCATCTGCGCTCGCGGCTGAAACCGCACGAAAGACTTTTGAAGAGGGAACATCAGGCGGCGATTTGCCAACGATTGACGTCAGCTCAGAGATTTCGGTGATTGATGCTTTGGTGGCGCTGAACTTCGTGGCATCCAAAAAAGAAGCGCGCAGAATGATCCAAGGCGGCGGCGCGCGAGTCGCCGACGCGGCTGTTATTGACGAAAATGCGATGATTTCTGCACAGGCCGAGCCTGTAAAAATTTCTGCTGGTAAGAAAAAACACGGTCTTGTCCGCTTCGGATAAGCGCGTTGGTAATTTTGCGAAGCGTGATTTTACCAAATCTTTGGAACTTCGCGGTACGTTGATCTTCTAACATCAATTACCGCACGAGGCCGCAAACATGGCGCAAGCAGTTCCGAACTCTGATCTGGATTTCCGCATCGCGGCCCGTCACCGCGCGAACCACACAGTCATAGCCGAGAGCAGAATGCGCGGTGACCAGCCCATTCACATCGTCAATATCTCGGCACAAGGCTTTATGATCGACGATAATCCTGGCTTCGAACGGGGCGAACGGATCGAACTACGGTTGCCAGTCATCGGCAGAATCGAAGCCCTTGTTGTCTGGACTGCTGAAAAGCGGGCCGGTTTTCAGTTCGAACGCGTGTTGCGCTTGCCCAATTTTCTTGGGCTGCTTGAAATCATCTCGCCAAAGCTGCGCTAACCACCTCGTAGCGTCGCGACACCGGCATCTCGTTCAAATAGATAGAGAGCCACACGGGCAGCCTGACCGCGTGGGCCATCAAGCCCGCCGTCGCGTTCTAGTAAAAGGCGCGCATCGTCAGCCGCAACGCCGATAAGTTCACGCACTTGCTCTGGCGTGGCGACGCGAAACGGGCTGTCGCCCGATTGACGTGTTCCCAACAATTCGCCGGCTCCACGCAGCTTG
>CALDKP010000317.1 GCA_937898535.1 uncultured Sphingomonadales bacterium
GTGGCAGCGGTGCTCGGTGCCCTGCCAGGTCGGCGTCTCGCCGCCGGCCAGCCACTGGCCGGGCATGTGCCAGCGGCCGACCTCCTCGGGCTTGGCCGGGTTGCGCATGTCGACGATCTTCATGATCGATTTGACGTAACGGTCGTTGGACGAACCGAAAATGGCTTTGGCAATTCCGCCGAGCATAACTAATTCCTTTAAAATCATGTGGGAGACGCGCGCAAAATGGCGCGAAATAGGGTATTAATAAGGTGCACCCCAGCGGGTGCAGATGCCCTACCCTAAAATAATATCGTGCCGGTAAACGGGCGTGTCGGGTGCCAATGCAACGAACGCGATGCTGCCTTCGACTGGCATAAGATGCACGCGCGCAGTCGGCGTCACATGCACCGGCTGCTCAAACGCATTATCCGCTTCCTGAACAGCAGCCGTGACATAGGCCTGAACTGCAGCCGAATCCACTGACATGGACGATGAAGAAACGGGGCGCGCAGCCTCCGCAGCGGAAAAACCGCTCAACATCGCCAGCAAGTAAATCAGTATGCGCATATATGGCCCTGTTAGGTGCTTTTGCGGATATAGTTAGCCATGATAGCAAAGTCCACAGCGAAGGCGCGCGACTTACTTACCGGCTGCGCCTGTCTTCAGGTCTTCATGCTCCACCGACATCCGGAATTTGATGCGTTTCGCCTGTGGCTTGCCTTCACTATCCAGAAACGGAGCGACATCAAGGTTTCCGCTACCCGAGCAGACTAGATCCAGGAAGTTCTTATCAGGGATTTGAGCAAAGAGCGCGCCTTCGCTCTGCGCTTCGCAACGCGTACGCTTACCAGTCGCGTCAATTTCCAATGTTAGGCCAATGGAGCCGGGCTTTGGAAAGGGGTTTGGACGCGTGCGCGGTGCGTTCATAGATACAGCTGCAACGCTTTTCGGAAGGCGCCAAGATAGCGTATGCGCGCTCTTTCCGGCAGATGGCGCTCCATTGGCATCCAATGCGGGCTCAAAACTCCAATCGCGTGCAAGTACACATGCTTGTTGGTCCAATTCGGGACAATTGCTGCTGACGGTAACCGAACAATCTACAACTTTTCCAGTGCTGTCGACATTGAGCATAAACGTTGTCTGGCCCTGTTTCCCCTCAGCCAAAGCCGCAGCAGGGTATTTGTCGGCTGGTATCCTTAGCTGCGCTGGATTTGAAGGCTTTGGCGGACGCGGAAGACTTTCGGTTATTCTAGGCATTGATGCCATGCTCAAAACTTCCGGTATTTGCCAGCGAACGCGGTTCGAATAGCTACCGGTGGTCGCAACGCCATTTTTATCCTTCCCCGGATAAAATTGGGCACGCGCCGTAACATTATCGCACGTTACCTTATCGAGGTCCGCATGTCCGCTACTGCTGGTGATCGCACATTTGGTCACACGTCCATCGACAGACACATCTAATGTAAATGCCGTTATGCCTTCACGCTGTTCTCTAAGCGCGAGAGCCGGATAATCACCCTTGTTTGCCCAAGTGCCGGGATCATTTTTGGGTATTGGCCCGCTTTCGCGTCCCTTTTCGGGTGCGGGCGTCGAAACAGTGCGGACCGTGGGCACCATGATAACCGGCGGAGGAGGCGCAGGTTTTTCAACGTTTGTTTCGGCCACAATTGATGCTAGCGCCAACACCGAATAAAAAAGCATGTCTTTGTTCTCCCTGATCTGTCGGGGGTTTAGCAAAAGGTTTCTTAAGTGTTAGTAAAATCACCGCTCGCAAAACCATTTCCCTCCATGCCCGAAATCGCGGGTGCAACGCCCCGTGTGGCGCGTGCTGGGTATAAGGATTGGGGCCGCTGCGACTTAAGCTATATCGCGCTGGACGAAGGCACAACGGTC
>CALDKP010000318.1 GCA_937898535.1 uncultured Sphingomonadales bacterium
CTGTTCCCAACCCTTTTGCCGGGCTTCAAAAGCGTTGTTACCAACGACATTCACAGCGACGCCGGTCACTTCAAAATCACCAGCGCTTGCGATTGGCGCAATGCCGCGCTTTGGCCCTTCGATTTGCGCGGCAACGATTCCGCCACCAATCAGCGCCAAAGGCAAGCCAATCGCTGCAATCTGAAACCATTTTCCGCGAGAATTTGTCATTAACGCACCTTTAGGCGACATAGACGTGGAATTCCAACCCTGTTCTCGCTAACGGCGACAAATGGACGCAAAAGAACAGAAGCCCGAATCTTACACCTATGCCAAGGCGGGTGTTTCCATTGAAACCGGTAACGCGCTTGTGCGCGCGATTGCGCCGCTGGCGAAATCGACCCGCCGCGCTGGTGCGGATGCCGATCTTGGCGGATTTGGCGGTTTTTTTGACCTCAAGGCAGCAGGTTTTAATGACCCACTTCTGGTCGCAGCGAATGACGGTGTCGGAACGAAGCTGAAACTGGCCATCGAATCCGGTCGCCATGAAGGTGTCGGCATTGATCTTGTCGCGATGTGCGCCAATGATTTAATCGTGCAAGGCGCAGAGCCGCTTTTCTTTCTGGATTATTATGCCACCGGCAAACTCGACAACGCAGTGGCCACCTCTGTTGTCGCCAGCATCGCCGAGGGCTGCAAGCAAGCCGGATGCGCGCTGATTGGCGGCGAGACCGCTGAAATGCCGGGCATGTATTCCGAAGGCGACTATGACCTTGCCGGTTTCTGCGTTGGCGCGGTGGAGCGGGATCAAGTGCTAACGGCAGATAAGGTTGCGGCGGGCGACGTCATTCTGGGCCTTGCGTCATCAGGCGTGCATTCCAACGGCTTCTCGCTGGTTCGGCGGCTTGCCGCAGACAAGGGCTGGAAACTCGACCGTCCGGCAATTTTCGATCAGAATGTCATTCTTATCGACGCACTCATGGCGCCGACCCGCATTTACGTGAAATCGCTGTTGCCGATGGTCCGCACGGGTAAGATCCACGCAATGGCGCATATTACCGGCGGTGGATTGCTTGAAAATATCCCGCGTATCCTGCCGGACGGTTTGCACGCACATGTCGATGCAGACGCATGGCAACAACCGCGCTTGATGGCGTTCTTGCAAGCGCAAGGTCATATCGAGCCAGAGGAAATGGCCCGCACATTCAACTGCGGCATCGGCATGGCGGTGGTTGTCGCGGAAACCGAAGTCGCTAGCGTAACCGCTGCACTTGAGGCGGCTGGAGAGACAGTGTTCCGCATCGGACATATTGCAGCCGGTGAAAAAGGGTGCACGGTTACCGGCAGCATCGAAACCTGGAGCGCCAAAGCCGATTGGACCGCGACGCATCATGGCTAAGGCGCGTGTTGCCGTCCTGATTTCCGGCGGCGGCACCAATATGGCTGCGTTGCTATATGCCGCAAAACGCCCAGACAGCCCGTATGAAGTCGTTCTGGTCGCCAGCAACAATCCCGACGCCGAAGGGTTGAAGCTGGCGCAGGCCGAAGGCGTCGCAACGTTCGCTCAATCGCACATTGGTCTTAAGCGGGTGGACCATGACGAAATCATGCATAATCACATTACCAAAGCGGGTGCGGCTTATGTCGTTCTTGCGGGGTATATGCGGATATTGAGCGAAAGCTTCGTCGAAAAGTGGGACGGTCGGATGCTGAATATCCACCCTTCCCTCTTACCCAAATATACGGGGCTAAACACCCATCAGCGCGCGATTGACGCAGGCGATAGGGTCGCTGGTTGCAGCGTGCACCTTGTCACGGCCGACCTCGATGAAGGTCCGCTTCTTGGCCAGATGGAAGTCGCCATTTTGCCTAATGACAGCGCGGGTTCATTGGCGGAGCGCGTCAAGATAGCCGAGCATCAATTATATCCGCGGACGCTGGCGGACTATGTTTCGCGGGCAACGGACCCGGATTATCTGACATCAAAAGTGCGCGAAATCGCGCTGGCCCAGCCGGAAGCCGATGAAGTGGCATCGCATGGGATGCCGTGCTTCGGCATCGTCGGCGGCAAGAAATTTGCTTATGTTTCCATCGACCATCATGGCGACGGAAGAATCGTGCTCTTGGTCAAAATTAGCGGCGTCGAAGAACAGGCGATGCTGATCGATAGCGATGATGAACGTTACTACCGCCCCGCTTATTTCGGCGATGGCTGGGTGGGCATCAGGCTCGATCTGGGTGATACCGATTGGGACCATATCGGCGAATGGATCGCCAAAAGCTGGCGCGCAGTTGCGCCGAAGAAGCTGACGAGGCTGCTGGATATACTCGGCTCGGCCTAATCGGTTGCAGGCCCCATAGGCTTTTTCGAACCGCCAAGTGAGGAACATTGACACCAAGCGCGAGCTTCGCGCTTGGTGTCAGATAGTCTTAGATTGATCGGGTTTAGCCGACGATTTCTTCTGGCTTGAAGAAGTAGGCGATTTCAATCGCTGCGTTTTCGTCGCTGTCCGAACCGTGGACGCTGTTCGCTTCGATGCTTTCAGCCAGTTCCTTGCGGATAGTGCCGGGTTCAGCATTGGCAGGGTTTGTGGCACCCATGATGTCACGGTTACGCTGCATGGCGTTTTCGCCTTCAAGAACCTGAACGACGACTGGGCCGCTGATCATGAAGTCGACGAGTTCGCCAAAGAACGGACGCTCACGGTGCACCGCGTAGAAGCCTTCGGCCTGTTCGCGGGTCATGTGGATACGCTTTGAAGCAACGACGCGCAGGCCGGCTTCTTCAAGCATCTTAGTGACTGCACCAGTCAGGTTGCGACGCGTTGCGTCAGGCTTGATGATCGAAAAAGTGCGGGTAACCGACATGAAAAGCTCCATATTTGTAGGGGGAATTTGGCGCGCATCTAACGTCGCTGCACGTTGAGTGCAAGCTTTATGGGCCTTGGACCCATTTGCCGCCGTCCTGTTTCCAATAGCGGCGCTCTACCCCATCACCCAATGTACGCCATGCCGACCGCGCATTGTCGGTCTGTTCCGGTGGAAAAAGATAAAAAACCCGCTCAAAATCTTCCGCAACCGCACGCCAATTACCATCAGCCAAGGCAACAAATTTGGCACCATTTGGCGCATCGGTATGTTGCGACAACAATATGGGTTGAAGTGCGTCATCGCCCTCCCCCAATTTTGCGTGCGCTAAAAAGCTGTCCTGTCGCGCGGTCCACAACGCTGCAGAAATCGCATCCAGTTGGTCAGCATCATCACTGATAATCAGCAACCGCCCGCCATTGTCCAAGATTCGCTGGGCAATGGCAGGCAGAACTTTTTCAGCAGGATCGCGTGTGAGTTGATAAAAATCGACCTGCATCTCGCGGCAACATCAACCTTCGAAGTTATCCGCGACAAACCGGTCAAGCAAACGCACGCCAAAGCCCGTTGCACCCTTGTCCCACACAGGTCCCGCTTTATCGGCCCATACCGTCCCGGCGATGTCCAAATGCGCCCATTTCACGCCGTCCTTGATGAAACGACCAAGGAATTGTGCGGCGGTGATGGAACCAGCGCCCTTGCCACCGATGTTTTTCATGTCGGCAATCGGGCTGTCGATCATTTTGTCATAGGCCTTCGAAAGCGGGAAACGCCAAAGCGGGTCGCCCGAAGCCTTGCCCGCAGCGGTCAACTTGTCGGCGAGTTCATCGCTGTTCGAGAACAGGCCAGCATATTCACTGCCTAGCGATACGATAATCGCGCCGGTCAATGTTGCGAGATCGACGACATATTCAGGGTTATAATTTTCCTGAACCCAATGCAGCGCATCACACAGCACCAGACGCCCTTCTGCGTCCGTATTCAGCACCTCAATGGTTTGGCCGGACATTGATGTCACAATGTCGCCGGGGCGTTGTGCGTTGCCATCAGGCATGTTCTCCACGAGGCCACAGACGCCGACGACATACGCCTTTGCCTTGCGTCCAGCGAGCGCCTTCATCGCGCCTGCGACAGCGCCTGCGCCGCCCATATCCCACTTCATATCTTCCATGCCCGCAGCTGGCTTGATGGAAATGCCGCCGGTATCAAATGTTACGCCCTTGCCGACCAAGGCAACGGGGCGTTCTTGCGAACCGCCAGTGCCGTCCCACTTCATCACCAGCAAACGGGCTGGACGACGC
>CALDKP010000319.1 GCA_937898535.1 uncultured Sphingomonadales bacterium
GAGTTCAGACGTGTGCTCTTCCGATCTAGTTATCGACCCGGGCCCAGTCGGTACCGGGATGAGCGTCGGCGATCCGGCTGATATTAATGGCGAGGGTCATGTCGAGGCGATCTTGCGCGCTGTTGCCGGTAAGCGTGTCGCGGCCATCATGTGCACGCACACCCACCGCGATCATTCGCCAGCAGCGGCGCCGTTGAAGGCGGCGACAGGCGCGCCAATCATTGGTTGCGCGCCGCTTGTCTTGCGCGACGACGGCCCGCGTTCCGATAGTGCTTTTGACCCGGATTATGCACCCGACCGCATCCTTGCCGACGGTGAACGTATTTCAGGCGACGGCTGGACTTTGGAAGCCGTCACTACCCCCGGCCACACCAGCAACCATATATGCTACGGACTGGTCGAGAGCGGGGCGCTGTTTACCGGCGACCATGTCATGAAATGGTCCACCAGCGTCGTCAGCCCGCCCGATGGTGATATGAGCGACTATTTGGCGTCTCTGCAAAAATTATATGAGCGCACGGACCGCATTTATTACCCCGCACATGGGCCAGCGGTCGAAAACCCACGGCAGCTTGTGCGCGGCATGATTGGTCACCGGCGCCAGCGTGAACGCCAGATTCTGAAATTGCTTGAGGCAGGCGAGGGGCACATTCCCGACATGGTCGCTGCGATGTACAAGGGCCTCGATCCGCGTCTGACGGGCGCTGCCGGTCGGTCGGTATTGGCGCATCTCATCGATTTGCAAAATCAGGGCCGGGTGACTGCCCAAGGCGAAGGTTGGCATTTAATCCTGCAAAAAACATCGTAAAAGCGCCCGCCAGAACTTGTTTCGACCGGCCTTATCGACCACATTGGGCTTCACTCGAGACGCCGATGACAAATCTGCAACGCAAAGGTACGCCAGAATGAACGCCCCGACGCCCCGCGAAAATTTACAAGGCCTTGATCTGCTCGCAGAGATCAAACGGCTGAAAAAAGAACGCAACGCGGTCATTCTCGGGCATTATTATCAAAAGCCGGAAATTCAGGACCTTGCCGATTTCGTCGGTGACTCGCTTGAACTCAGCAAGCGTGCGGCGGAAACTGACGCGGATGTCATCGCTTTTTGCGGCGTGAAGTTCATGGCCGAGACCGCGAAAATATTGAGCCCGCAAAAGACAGTCATTTTGCCCGATATGGCGGCGGGTTGTTCATTGGAAGATGCGTGCCCGCCCGGCAAATTCAAGGCTTTCCGGGAAGCACATCCCGACCATATCGCGCTGACATACATCAATTGTTCGGCGGAAGTGAAAGCGCTGTCTGATATCATCGTCACATCCTCAAGCGCCGAAACGATTTTGAGCCAGATTCCCCCCGAACAAAAAATCATTTTTGGGCCGGACCGGCATTTGGGCGGCTATTTGAGCCGTAAGTTCAACCGTGAAATGCTGCTGTGGCCGGGTGTGTGTATTGTGCATGAGGCGTTTTCGGAAACCGAGTTGCTGAAGCTGAAAGCGCAGCATCCCGGCGTTCCTGTGGCGGCGCATCCCGAATGCCCGCCGCATATTATCGATCATGCCGATTATGTCGGCAGCACCAGTGGTATCTTGCAATATGCGCAGACAATAAAGGGCGACACGCTCATCGTCGCAACCGAGCCGCACATCATCCATCAGATGGAAAAGGCGGAGCCTACCAAGACCTTCATCGGTGCGCCGGGGGCTGACGGCAACTGCGCATGCAATATCTGCCCTTATATGGCGCTCAATACGATGGAGAAGCTGTATCTCGCGCTGCGCGACCTTCAGCCGCAAATTCATCTCGACGAAACCGTTCGTTTGGGAGCCAAGAAGAGCCTCGACCGGATGCTTGAAATGGCAAGCGGGACCGTCGGCAAAGGCGACCTCGGCAGGGCCTAGCCCAATCTTTAGAGAATTTGGTCAACATTCGCTGGATGCCGGCGGACGCTAAAAAGCGTCTTCATCTGACGTTCAGCGAAAATCGTAAATATACCCTCGCATTCACCGTTATATCGATATAATACAGCCACGCGATGCTTTTCCGGCGCTCCTCTTCTGACATTCCTTCGGATATTGATGGTCGGCTTGCGGCTTTCGATGAAGACTATGCACAACGTTTTCCCGATGACCCGCAGCCTTGGAATCCCGATGCAAAGCCAGCGTCGACACGGCGCCTTATCTTGGGCAAAACCCGCTGGTGGTGGTTTAGCCGTATCAGTGCCGCCTTGCTTGGCCTGTTCATATTGTTGATTTTATGGCTTGCGATTACGGCGCCATTGTCCAAGTCGCTTCAGCCCATCGCACCGCCGCGTATTACGCTGTTGGCGTCGGATGGCACGCCGATCGCGCGGAACGGGGCTATCGTCGACAAACCGGTTGATGTCAGCGCGCTGCCGCCGCACGTCGTGCAGGCGTTTTTGTCCATAGAAGATCGCCGATTTTATTCGCATTTCGGTGTCGACCCGCGTGGCCTCGCGCGGGCGTTTTGGTCCAATGCTTTTGGCAGCGGAATGACGCAGGGCGGAAGCACGATTACGCAGCAGCTCGCGAAATTCACGTTTCTGACGCCGGAGCGCAGCCTGACGCGCAAGGCCCGCGAAATGCTCATCGCCTTCTGGCTGGAAGGACGTTTGACGAAGGACGAAATTCTTGAGCGCTATTTGTCGAACGTCTATTTTGGCGACAATGTGTACGGCCTGCGCGCAGCGTCCTTACATTATTTTTACAGGCAGCCCGAGCGTCTGACGCTCAGCCAGTCGGTAATGCTCGCTGGACTTGTTCAGGCACCGTCGCGGCTTGCCCCGACAAAGAACCCTGAACGTGCGGCCAAGCGGGCACAATTGGTGCTGAATGCAATGGTCGCCAATAATGTCATTACGCGGGCCAAAGCCGACGCGACACCCGTCGCGCGGCTTGATGTCCGCGTGCGGGAAACGCTGCCGACGGGCACCTATTTTGCGGACTGGGCCATTCCCCAAGCGCGGCTGCTGACCGAAAGCGGTTATGCCGACGTCAGGATTACCACGACATTGGATGCGCGATTGCAGAACATCGCCCGCAAGGTCGTGGCGCGATCCGCCGTTGGCAATGCCCAAATCGCGCTCGTTGCGATGCGTCCCAATGGCGAAGTTGTCGCCATGGTCGGTGGCCGAAGCTATAAAGATTCCGCGTTCAACCGTGCGACGCAGGCAAAGCGGCAGCCGGGTTCGACGTTCAAACTGTTTGTCTATCTGGCGGCGCTCCGGTCGGGGATGACACCTGAATCGTTGATTGCCGATACGCCAATCAATGAAGGCGCGTACCGCCCCAAAAATTCGGGACAAAATTACCGGGGTGATATTACGCTGGAGCAGGCATTTGCCCAGTCAAGCAACGTTGCTGCGGTGCGTCTCTATCAAAAAGTCGGCGGCGAAGCGGTGGCGCGCGCGGCAACGGATCTCGGCGTACGCAGTCCATTGACCATGGACCAGAGCATGGCGCTGGGCAGTTCCGGCCTGACCCTGATGGAGCTGACCGCTGCTTATGCCGGTGTTGCGGGGAACCAATGGCCAGTTGAACCGCACGCCATCAAACGCGAAGAACAAGGATGGATCGAGTGGCTGTTTTACGGACCACGTTCATTCAGCAGTCGTACGCACGGGATGTTGCTCGATTTGCTGGGTGCAACGGTCAATAAGGGAACCGGACGCGCGGCGCGGCTGTCCATCCCGGCCTATGGCAAAACAGGAACGAGCCAGGACAATCGCGACGCATTATTCGTCGGATTTGCGGGTGACTTGGTCGTCGGTGTCTGGATTGGCAATGATGACAATACCCCGCTGCGCGGCGTCAACGGTGGCGGTCTGCCGGCGCGCATCTGGCGCGATTTCATGGCGCAGTCGATCCGCAATGCGGCGCCTGCGGCAAGGCCGAAGCTGCGCCAACAACCTGATCCTGAAGGTCCGATTGAGCCGTTGGATTTACCCGAACTCAGCGAATTTCCTGTCGATGTTGGCAACGCTGAAGTCCGCATTGATCAAGGCGAGGGCGTGACCGTGAACGCAGAGGTCGGTGGCATGCCGGTGGAGGTCAAGCTTGACCGTGACGGTGTGAATATCCAGCCTGCTCCGCCCGAAACGCGACCCGCGCCGGGGACGCGGTGATGCGCG
>CALDKP010000320.1 GCA_937898535.1 uncultured Sphingomonadales bacterium
ACCCGAGACATCGCGGGTGATGGAGGGGTTTTCGGCCTTGCGGCTGATCTTATCAATTTCGTCGATGTAGACGATGCCGCGCTGGGCGCGTTCGACATTGTAATCCGATGCCTGGAGCAGCTTCAGGATGATGTTTTCAACATCTTCGCCAACATAGCCAGCTTCGGTTAAAGTTGTCGCGTCGGCCATCGTGAATGGCACGTCAAACGTCTTTGCCAACGTCTGGGCAAGCAAGGTCTTCCCGCAACCCGTTGGACCAACCAGCAAGATGTTAGACTTGGCCAACTCAACTTCGGCACCTTTGGCGCCATGGTTAAGCCGCTTATAGTGGTTGTGAACAGCAACCGACAGGACGCGCTTTGCCTGCGGTTGACCAATGACATAGTCATCCAGAACCTCGCAGATTTCCTGCGGTGTAGGAACTTCACCTTCCTTGCGGCCGGTGAGCGTGCCCTTGGTTTCTTCACGAATGATGTCGTTGCAAAGCTCGACACACTCATCACAGATGAAAACGGTCGGGCCAGCGATCAACTTGCGGACTTCGTGCTGTGACTTTCCACAGAATGAGCAATATAATGTGCTCTTAGTGTCGGATCCGCTTAACTTCGTCATAATATGTCCTGCTACCACGCCGAAACGGGTCGTACTTTATTGAACCAACATCCTAAAGATGCGTTCCGATTTGGCAATAGCCCAAAATGGGCTGTGCCATCTTGGCAAAGGCGTAAACGCGATTGCTAACGCAATCAGTCTGCGCCTGCCTCAGAATTGAGCGGACGCTTGTCAAAGACTTCATCCACCAAACCAAATGCCTTGGCCTCGTCCGCTTCCAAGAAGGTGTCGCGATCCATCGCCTTCTCAATGTCCTTCAACGGCTTGCCGGTATATTTGGCGTACAAGTCGTTCATACGCTTGCGAATGCGCAGGATTTCGTTCGCCTGAATTTGAATGTCGGACGCCATACCACGCGCACCACCCGAAGGCTGGTGGACCATGATGCGCGAATTGGTCAGCGCAACGCGCATGCCGGGTTCACCCGCTGCCAACAGGAAGCTGCCCATCGATGCGGCTTGTCCGATGCACACTGTCCCGACCTTTGGACGGATATATTGCATCGTGTCATGAATCGCCATGCCAGCGGTTACAACGAGATCGGAAGAGCGTCGTGTAGGGAAAGAGTGTCTT
>CALDKP010000321.1 GCA_937898535.1 uncultured Sphingomonadales bacterium
CTCAGAGCACCAGATGAAGGCGAAAGGAAGTCCGTCACCAACCGCAAAGTCGCGATAAAAACCCTCAATCGTCGGGGCAAAGAACTCGCCAGGGAATTGCGGGCGGTTCATGTCGAAAGTGTCCCCTGCGCCGGCGTCAACCACCACAGCGCCAAGAGCTTGCTCTGTCCGTTGATCCTGTTCTGCCGTCAAATCAGGCGCGGCGGTCTGGCCAAAAACAGGATTTTTCTTAGGTGCAAGTCGCTTGGCTATGATTGCCAGCACACCGGCCAAAACTTCCCTATCGCCTTTGCGGCTTGCCATGCATCGATTCATCTTTTCACGGTCAAGCTCAAGCTTGCCGTCAAGATTGCTCACAACGATCTTTCTATCAACCGTCAAAGCGACGATCTCCCCGTGAGGCGTTTTTGATAACTGCCTAATCATTGCATACCCTTTCTAGTTTTCGCTTCGCGCTCGGCCATAAGGGCCGCGTGCATGAACGTTCGGGCATTGACTGCCGCGAAGCTCGCACGTTCGAAACGCAAGGCCAATTCCTGATTGTCTTGCGCCGCGTAATTCTTGGCCTTTGCAGCCATTTCGCCCTGCAATTCCCCAAGCTCCCGCAGCCGTGCCATTTTGTCCGCATAGTTCATGACACGAATGTCCCAAAAACCTCTAACACTTCCTCGGCGCGTTTAACGACGCGAACCGCAAGCGGCCACATTTTCGGATTAGTGCTATGTTGGTTTTTCTTTTGCCTTGCTCGGGCGCTCCGGATTGCCTTGTCTTTATCGGAATAAACCCCTCTGTAGGCGTCAATCCAGGTTGCATTGAGCGTTTCCAATTGAATGACATATCTGATCACTACATTAGCTCCGGATTTGGTGGCAAGATTTCATGCCGAACGGTTCCTGAATTTTGTTTGCGGCAATTTTCCAGTGCGTCCACGGGATCCGCGCCGACACAGTAGCCGTATATCCAATGCGCATCAGCATGATTGATTTCGGGATATTGATAGCGACACCGCCAAAGAGGCAAGCCGCCATTTTCCCGAAGCCATTTGCGCGCAGCCGCCTTATACACGCAAACCTTTGTGCTTAGGCTTGTATTGTCCCCGAATTCCTTCGCTTTGGCTGCAATATGTGCAGTCATTGGCAAACCGTCCCATAACTGCAACGGAATGTCATTTAAGTGACTATCGCGGGACGCTAAAAGCCTTTCGCTTCCTATCCACTGCAAGACGATTTCAATGGCTCCCTTGCTGGCGAATTGCTCAAAATAAATGCGGTGAATATCCGCGCCTTTGCTGCCGTCATAATGCCCCTCGGTGATTTTGTCGGCATCCATATATTCTTTGCGGTTCATTATTCCGGTGCCTTCCATTCTGAAAACAAGACAGCAGCGCGCAAGACGCTTCCCGCGTCATGATCTCGCCTGTATGCATCACCGCATTTCACCATGTCTTGCAGCGCGTTTGCCGCAAGCATAGTGCACGCATGCGCGCGGTTTATGTCGCTATGAAAATTCCCCGGCCGGGCAATGCGTAGCAAGCGATCATAATGGGGTTTACTCGATTCAACCCAACACAAAATATGTTCTTCCCCTGTCATTTTAATTCTCCAATCGATCCAGGTTGATATAATAGCGCCAAGCCCCGCCGCGGGATTGCTGGCGAAATAATGCGCTATTGGCAAAGCCGCCGCGTTCATACCATTCGGCCTTTGTGATGCGCTCTTTGCGGATTTTCTGCGGCATCAATAAAACTCCCCGATAACCTGCGGTCCGCTTTGCAATCCCATTGTGTAAGCAGTCTGCCAGGGAATGACGATAAAGTTAAACGAGCCGCCCGGCGCAATCGCTTTATAGATTGGCACATAGTGCGCTCGATCGATCTCACGAAAGCCAACAAAGCGAAAATGATCCAGCGTTGCAACGATGCGCACTTGGCTTTCCGTCCAGTGCTTGCGATAGCGTCGATCTTGCAGCACCTTGCGCCCGCTCGCGTCCAATTCACGACTAACGCGCGGCTCGTTAAGGGCAATCGCTTGACTGATCTCTGCAATATCGTTGACAGTGACGCGCGGGCTTGTGCAGCCGCATGAATAGCCTCTAATCAGGCGCGCGTTTGTGTTGAACGCCTTGCGCAATCCGATAATATTGGTTTTCGTGATTGCGCCGGATTTGATAGCCTCAAGGTGCTTTTTTAGTGTCGGTGTCATTTTGTTTCACTCCATTAAAAGCGGTTTCTTGTCTATATGTGACGCAACGTCACAAGTCGAATGGTTTTTTGTAAAAAGTGATCGATTTCGAAAAATTCTTTTTGATAAAAAACCAATTCGCAAAACTAGGCTGCAATCGGCAATTCAAGAAAACTCGTTGCAGCCGCGGCGCATCGAATTGACGCACGTTGCCAGGCAAGCCCAATAGCAGACGCGTGGCAAGGTAGGCGTGGCCTACAGGCTTGCTCGGGATTATGGTTTTTAGCCAGTTAATGATTATCGTTAGGCTTTCCGGATCCTTGCTGGCTGCGTCTGTAATGCATGCAGCAACGTCGAGCGGCGCAATCTCTGCCTTGACATTGCCTAGACGTGCAAGTGCTTCCTCTGCTTTGTGTGCGTGCTTTCCTAGCTCCAGGAGCATGCCGGGATTTTCGACAAGCACGCACAATTGCAGCGACGTCAACGGCTGTCCATTGGAAAGCCATGAGCGAATCTCAATCCCTTGCGTGCTGGCAGACCCATCGAACCAATGCGGATTCTCTTTTAGTATCTGGCGACACTTTGCGAGCGAGATTTTATAGCGCTCGCTAAATTCATGAATATTCATTGCGTGCGCTCCACTGATAAAATTTCATTAGGTCTAACAATGAATTCAGACCAGCCACAATAGCGCACACAAGGACGCCCATAATGATCTATGGATACAATTTTGCGTGTGGCTTTCCTATAGCTATATCTCGTTGCTGCTTTGAATGTCAGCAAGTCGCCTACCTTAAATTTTTTCATTGCTTCAATTCCTTATCAGGTCGGCATTTTGTGCCGTCTGCATATCCTGCACGATACGCAAAGCGATCAAATGGCGGATATCCTAGCGCTCTGTCCGGGCGGTCTAACAGCCCATCAATGTAACCATCTGCGCGTGCTCTTAGTGTGCCGTTCATGTCAATTCCTTCCCGCATTGATAATGACGGCTCGCTGATCTCCGCAAGGGATTATCAGAATTTTGCGGCCGCTTTCGTCAATTGGAATTGTGCGCAGATCCTCCGGCAATTTTGCGAGCGCATTAGGGCAACATGGCCTATCTAAGAGCGCCTGGCTTTCGAATTGCGCGCGAATTTCCTTATAGGCATAATCTGCCGCAAAGTCTCTGCGCTTGAATGTGCGAGCCGTGCTAGGTCCGCAAGGGAATTCTGAAATGATCGAATAATAGGCCATTGTTAAATCCTTTCGATATTCAAGCGGCCGCTGCAATTTGCATCATTTGCTATAATTGACACGCCACCATAAGCCACCATGCAATTCGGGATCGCTGGCAAATATGGATGCAGAAAATCCCGCGCGAACCAAATCTTTAGGCATAATGCGCCGAGCATATCGAAGCGCCCCGGATTTGGTCATGGTAGGACTATATGAATTCGGCCTATTCTCGCCGATAATAACAGGTCGTTTTTCGGTCATGCCACTATCTCCGATTGCGTAATTGCCTTTTCTAGCGCTTCGCTAGTCCATCCATAAACCCTGTACCAGGTTTCTCGATTACCTTGGCAATCCTGATAGAATGCCTTGTGAAATCTCCGCAAAGCGTCACGCTCGCCTGCCCAAATGCCGCGCGCGTCAATTTGGCGAAAGCCTTTCATGTCAATAATCCTCATACTCTAGGTGCTCGTTATATTCCGCTTCTGTTAGTCCCATGAAATTTAGAATTTCATTTGTGCCGTTTCAATTTCAATGCGCGTTGCCATGTCTAAAATTCCTTTCACATATCTTCGTATCTGCATGCTTCGCAATAAATTTGCTCCGGATTGTCAGCGTGAAAATTCTGCGCAAAATCCCAAGCCTCCGATTCTTCGCAACCCGTATTTAGATAAACGTGTGCAAGATATTCTCTAGCCGCGTCCATGTCGGCCTTGCGTTGCTGGACCGTTGTTTTAGTATACATATCTGAAAATTCCCTTTTCTCTGTAAACCTTGAAAACAGGACTATCTTCACAGGGTATCAATGTCAACTGGAAAAATCGCGCTCGATGCATTTTGACAGTGAACGAACGATTAACCTAGCAAATCAGCGAAAATATTGAAAACAGGCTTTTTGCAGCTTTCTTACGAGGGAACTTGAAAACAGCCTTTCCTTTTATGCGCGTGCGCGGATCAAGCTAGCCTTATCGGCTCGCGCTACGCTGCGCTCCTGACGTCGCTACGCTGCGCCGCTCGCTCCCCTGTTTTCGCTTAATGGACAATAGAAAATTATTTTCGGGAATTGATTTTCTCAATTTTCCGAATTCTCGCCCTATGCTGATTTTGAGCGCGTGGCTTTCCTATGGGAAAAATTTCGCGCCCAAATCCTGGGTCTGCCTGCAATAATTCCAATTGGCGCACAAATTGTCTAAGCCGCATTTGCTCGCTCGTGAATATATTTTGCGGGATAGTGCAACGCCCCATTGCAAACCTTCTTGAGTGAATGCGCTAAAATAATTTTCGCTTGCGCCGGGCTATAGTCACCACGTGCGCAAAGCACGTGCAATGCCGTAAGCTCGTCGATATACTTGCCAGCCATGTCAAATCTCCCGAATAAGTGAAACAAGCCGCAAACCCTCGGCCCGATATTTGCGTGCAAGCGCAATTTCGCCACGCTGCGCCGCACGCCGCGCGCTCTGCCACTCGGTAAGCGCAAGATCGGCAAGCTGTTGATTGGTAAGCGCGGGTTCTGCCAGATGCGCAATCCTGGATATCGTCATGTCAATTCCTTTCTATAATATTGCCGCGCGCCCTAAAACCTTGCGCACGTAATTTAACAATCATTCTGTCGGCGGCTTGTGCGCTAAGGTTTTCACCATTGGACGCAATGAACCATTTGCCGTCGTCGGCCTGTATCTCCACATTAAATCTATATTCTGTCATTTTGAATTCCTTTATTGATTGAGCGCCCTTGATAGCAACCAAACCCTAACAAATCGTTAACGTGCTCGGGATTGATCTTGCATTTAATATCACGTAACGTCACATTGTCAATCATTAATATTCCGTTGCGTAACATGGTTAACCAGGAATTCACAAAGGGGACCCGCCAAGGCCCGAAAAAAGAGGGGAGGGGATACCTTCGAGCCGGAGCCGGTAGACCGGGCGGGGCCGCGATACGCGATACACCAATTTTCCCTACCCCGAACGTAACGTAACATTTGACAGTCCCTTGGAATTCCAATACACCCCCTGCCGCTCACACAGAGCATTAGGAGAAATTACCATGACTGACGATTTCCTCACCCGTCTGAAAATCGAGCGGGACGAATTGCTCGACCGCCACAACAAACTCCAAGCCTTCCTGCGTGAAGGGGTATTCCGCCTTCCCTTGAACCAGCAATTCATGCTCAAGCTGCAAGCCGGGGCAATGCACCAATACCTCACCATATTGAACGCACGTCTCGACGACTTGCGCAGCCGCGAACCGGCCCCACCATCCGACGAACCAATCGTGATCGAGCAGAACACATTTGATATTGACAGGGATGGCCTCCCCGAGTAATCCATCCATCGAGCCTCCCCTGGCTCTCTGAACGAACCCAAACTTCCGGCCTCTGCCCCATAACGGGACAGGGGCCTTTCTTTTTCCTCTTGCAAGTATAAACGCACACCGTCATAAAGTCCCGACACTTCAACGGGAGAACGACAATGCAAGATTATGGACAGCGGACGGAAGCCGCCTCTATTTCAGTGCGTGAAGCTGACATGCAAGCCAGTGGTAAGGTAGGA
>CALDKP010000322.1 GCA_937898535.1 uncultured Sphingomonadales bacterium
CGCACTGGGCATTTTTTCTGGATCGATCGGTGCCTACTACCTGACATACGACAATTTCCAGGTGAGTGTTATCCTGCCAAACGGCACCACCCAGACACAGAGCGCCGGAACTGCAACAAACAAGGGTGTCGAGGCTGAACTGACGATGCGTCCGACGAGCTGGCTCAGCGTCTTTGGTAACGTAGGTTATATAGATGGTGGTATTGATAATAAGCCGACCATCGCTGCTAACTTCCGCGGTGCGAAATTCCGCCTTCAACCAGAAGTGCAGGCATCAGGCGGCTTTACGATCGACGCACCGCTTGGTGGTGGCACATTTTTTGCAACGCCTTCGGTTACATATCGTAGCAAGATGTTTTTCGAAATTCCGAACAACCCGCTTATCGCCCAAGAAGGTGTGACGCTGGTCAACGTGAATGCTGGTTTCCGCTTTGGCGGCGACCGGTTCGAAATTTCGGCATTTGCCCGCAATTTGTTGGACGAAGATTATTTGTTGGATGCGGGTAACACAGGCGGTGCCTTTGGCATACCAAGCTACATTCCTGCCGAACCGCGTCTCTATGGCGTCCGGTTTGGCGTGAAGTTCTAAAAAGGAATTGTAATGCCCGCAACTGCGGGCTGGGCGATAACCTCTCGCTCAGCCCCGATTGCGGGTTTGCACATATGTACCGAGCAGGCGGACCGAGTTGCAATGAAAGCGCAGCTCATCCAGCGCGCGGTCAAACGCTGCGTCACCCGGTGCGCCTTCGATATCCGCAAAAAATTCGGTCGCGGCAAAGCTTGCGCCGTTTTGATAGCTTTCCAGCTTCGTCATATTGACGCCATTGGTCGCAAAGCCGCCCATTGCCTTGTATAAAGCTGCAGGGACGTTCTTCACTTCAAAGATGAGCGTTGTCATCAGCGTGCCCGTCACCCCGGTATGGCTAATTTGCTCTCGCGACAACACGACAAATCGCGTCGTATTGCTCGCATCATCCTGAATACCGTCGTTTATCGGGACCAAGCCATACAGCTCAGCGGCGATTGGCGGCGCTATGGCGGCAGCCGACGTGTCATCATTGGCCGCAACGAATGCCGCCGCAGCGGCCGTGTCTGCATAAGCGACCGGGATAATGCCATGCGAACGCAGATAATGGCGGCATTGGCCAAGTGCCTGAGGGTGGCTCATGGCTGTTTTTAATTCCGCATCGGCGGATTTCGCCATCAGGCAGTGGCGGATCGGCATGAAATGTTCGGCGATGATGCTCAGGCCCGATTCCGGCAGAAGAAAATGGATATCCGCCACGCGACCGTGCAGTGAATTCTCAATCGGAATAATCGCCCTGGCCGCAGACCCGTCTTTTACAGCATCAATGGCATCTTCGAACGAGAAACAGGGCAGGGGCAGGCAATCCCCGTCATATTCCAATGCCGCAAGATGGGAATTTGCGCCGGGCGCACCTTGAAAGGCAATCGCTTTTGCAGGCTTTTCATTAGCAGCTAAAGTCATGGTTCTGACAAGCGCGAGTGCGGGTGCGGGGTAACTGTTCATATGGCCACCGCGATAGGATAGCCAAACTTATCCGGCAAGTCTGGAATTGGACACTTGCACGGCCTTACTGACACTATTAGAGGAGCGTGAGAATCCGGCTGTTAGACTGACACCGGCTTAAAACCGCATTTCAGGGCTGATAACCAATGGATGATCGTAGTAACACAATTGCAGGCTGGGTTTTGGCAGGCGGCATCGTCGCGCTAGGGCTAAGCATCGTGTCGGGCATGTACTTCCACGCTGAAGCGCCAGAAAAAGAAGGTTTCGCGGTTGTAGCTGAAGCTGGCGGCGAAGCCGGTGGTGCAGCTGCTGTGCCGATTGCAACGTTGCTTGCCACTGCAGACATCGCCAAGGGCGAAGCGGTTTTTAAAAAATGCGCAGCTTGCCACACCGTTGCGCAAGGTGGACCAAACGGAATCGGCCCAAATCTTTGGGCTGCGATGGGTAAACCGCACGGCCATGTTGCAGGCTTTTCCTATTCGGATGCGCTGAAAAGCGTTCCCGGCAACTGGGACTTCGAAGGCATGGACAAGTGGCTTGCCAACCCTAAGAAATATGCGCCTGGCACAAAGATGACTTTCGCTGGCTTGGGTAACCCCGAAGAACGCGCAAACCTGATCTTGTATCTCAATTCGCAGGGTTCAAACCTGCCGTTGCCAGCGCCACCAGCAGCCGATGCTGCCGCCGCAGCGCCTGCGGATGCAGCAACAGCCGCGCCAACGGCTGATGCCGCAGCGCCGGCACCCGCAGCACCTGCAGCAAAGTAATAAGTTTAACTCAGTTTGAGACTTCGTAGAAATCGCAGATAGCATTCCATGCTTCGTCTGCGGTTTCTACAAACTGGAAAAGTTCCAGATCAGGCGGGCTGATGACGCCCTCGAGCATAAGCTCCTCAAAGTTCACAACACGGTTCCAGAATTCGCGACCAAATAGCAGGATCGGCATCTTCTTGATCTTGCCGGTTTGGACAAGCGTGAGCAGTTCGAAGAATTCGTCGAACGTACCAAATCCGCCGGGGAACACCGCTACGGCACGAGCGCGCAGCAAGAAATGCATTTTGCGCAACGCGAAATAGTGGAACTGGAAACTCAATCGCGGCGTCACAAACAGATTTGGCGCTTGTTCATGCGGCAGCACGATATTCAGACCAACGGATTCCGCGCCTACGTCATGCGCGCCGCGGTTGGCGGCTTCCATGATGGATGGGCCGCCGCCCGAACATACGACGAAGTGGCGTCGACCTTCTTCGTCCGTCACATTGGCTTGTCCCGCAAGCTGCGCAAGATGACGGGATTCGTCGTAGAAACGCGCCTTTTCCTTCATGCGCTCGGCAATGATTTTCGACCGCTCGTCGGTTGCAGCCGCGATTAAAGCATCTGCACCATCGGCTTCGGGAATGCGCGCAGAGCCGTAGATCACCAACATGGATCCGATGTTCGCTTCGTCCAGCAACATTTCGGTCTTGAGCAGTTCCAGTTGGAAACGAACGGGGCGCAAATCCTCACGCAACAGGAAGTCGGTGTCCTGGAATGCGAGCCGGTAAGACTTGCTTTGCGTTTGGGGGGTGGAGAGCTGCTGTTCAGCAAAGTCCGCTTCTTGTTGTGCTTTATAGAAACGGCGATCGTTTATTTTTGTATCTGTCATTACCCTGCATATAGGGTGCAAGTGGGTGTTCTTCCACCCCTCATCGGCAAAAGGATGTACCGTTGCGCATCGATCGGGCCATGTCGAAATGGAAATGGTTTGCATGTGCGCTGTTATAATCGGGGCCAAGCACGGTGCCAAACCGCTTGCATGCTGACTGGTGCAGGCGGCGCAAGAAAGCCCGCTCTTCGCTTGATCCGTTCCAGCCTGTGAGCACGGACACGCGGCGGCCATCGCGCAAAACGAACGCCGAGACATCAACAGCATTGGCAAAGGCATGTTCGGATAATTTGCCCGAACGTCCCCCATAGATGTTTCGGCAATTGAATGTGCCCATTGTTTCGATGCGGACCACATCGGCGCCCAAATACTGCTTTGCTGCGGGGCGAACGGCGTAGCGTGCCCAATCGGTGAAGTTGGCCGCCAACGGGCAAGTCATTGCCCCCAAATTGGTGGCTGGCGTCCCAAAATCCATGAGCTTGACCGTGTCGATTGTGCGGCAGCCGCCGTCAAAACTTTTGTTGGGTAAACCAGCAAAGCGGACTGATTTTCCTTTTAAACCCGCCATGCACTGCCGCGCATTTTCCGTTGTTGCGGATGCACCTGTGCGTGTCGTTTTCGGGGCCTCTCGCGCGCTGCACGACGCTAAAAGCAGAGCGCTCGCGACAAGCAGATATCGTGGAGCAGTGGTGGCGACCATGTAAGATGTAATAGCGAAATCTCAGCGGTGTGCAGCCCCAAATCGACCAAATGGGCCCGGGATCATTACAAATCCGCCGATATTGATACAATTTACGCGTTGCGCACAGTCGCGCGCGAGATTATCGCGACCTCCGTGCGTGACGGCGGATTCCCGCCTTTGATGCTG
>CALDKP010000323.1 GCA_937898535.1 uncultured Sphingomonadales bacterium
TGGTTACTTTTTGGTGATCTTTCATGGTTAATGCTGTGCAGATGACCAGTGAAACTCTCGCTTACGCAACCCTTGGCGGCTTGGCAATTGCGCTGTTGGTATCCATCTACACCGATATCCGATATCGCCTTATTTTCAACAAGATAACCATCGCAATTGCGCTTGGCGCACCATTATTCTGGCTGGCCACTGGTGGGTTTACCTTCACCGATATCGGCCTTCACCTGCTCACCGCAGCGATTACCTTAATTGTCTTTTCCATTGCGTTCCATTTCGGCGCCATGGGTGGCGGAGATGTGAAGCTTTTTGCGGCTTTGGCATTGTGGTTCCACTGGATCGAAGTCATCCGCCTCATCTTATACGCCTCCATCATCGGTGCAGCGGTAACCATTATTTTTCTGGCAATTCACAAATGGAAACAAAGGGATGGCCGCGCGCGCATTCCCTATGGCATCGCGATTGCACTGTCCGGGCTTTGGATCGCCGGTGAACGGATTTTTAACCATTTTACATGAAATAGCATGGTTCAATCAGGGGACAGTAAGTCATGGATAGGAAAAAAGTCATATTGCTGGTGGCCGCGCTGTTAATCGCGGCGGTGACCGCCTTTATGGCGCGCAGCATGTTCACAGGTGCGTCTGCACCCCAAGCTGCAGCAGCCGCTGCGCCAGCACCCGTGCAGACCGGACCCAAAGTCCTTGTCGCGACGAAGGCGTTACCCGTTGGCACAATCATCACCGCTGACAGCGTGCGCTATCAACCTTGGCCGAAAGAACTGATCGAAGCCGCCTATTTCAAAGAAGGTAGCGACGGCGCCTCCATCGACAGCCTTGTTGGCACCGTGGTTCGCAATGCCGTGACGGCTGGCCAACCATTGACCCAAGGTTCCATCGTCAAGCCCGGTGACCGCGGCTTCCTCGCCGCTGCGCTTGGACCTGGCATGCGCGCCGTAACGGTGCCGGTGTCGGCATTGACCGGTGTTGCAGGCTTTGTCTTTCCCGGTGACCGTGTTGACCTTGTGCTCACACAAAATGTCGAAGCAAGCGCTGGCCCGCCGCTGAAGGTTTCTGAAACCATCGTCCGTAACCTGCGTGTGTTGGCAACGGACCAACGCGCAACCCCGTCCGTCGATGACAAGGGCAATACCGTCGTCTCTGAATATAAATTGGTGACGATTGAAGCGACCCCACGCA